>NZ_AUEY01000041.1 GCF_000426225.1 Desulforegula conservatrix Mb1Pa | reverse complement strand
CCAATCCTGTTTCATCATTCCTTTTTCCACGATCAAACAGTTCTGAGGCATTCTGTTCAAGCTCTTTCTTCCAGGCTGATATCTGATTGGAATGCACACCAAACTGATCGGATAATTCCGAGAGGGTTTTGTCTCCCTTCAAAGCCGCTAACGCCACTTTAGCCTTGAATGCTGGTCCGTGATTTCTTCTGATTCCTTTTGCCATTCTTCTGCTCCTTTTTTTTGATGTTCTAATAAAGCAGATTTTCACTTAAATGGCTGTCCAATTTTTCCAGACCAGCTCTAAATACTATATATTAGATGACTTGAAAGACTATAAATACATTTGTATTGTCGATGATCTAATTACAAGGGGGGCAACAATATCAGAAATAATTAGAGCCATAAGGACATCTAATCAAGTCTCTATTATTTTTGGGGTTGTTCTTGGCAAAACAGAAAATATAAATTATGCAAATCATATTGGCATTGAAATTAACAATAATCATGTCCCAGAAGAATATGCAGAAATATGGGATTCAAAATTATTAATGTGAGCAAATGGAATATTTAACTACTGAAACTAAAAATCTACTTTTTTTTCTTCAATTGCCTACTGTTGGTATTGCAAAACTTAGGTCTATTGCTAAAACAATGACTGAACACAACTCAGATATTCAAATTCTGATCAATAGAGCTTTAATACCAAAAGATAGTGAAGAATATTTAAATGCTGCTGAAGCAAAAGCAAACAGAATTATCGAACTTTGTAACAAATATAATATTGAGATATTATCATGTTTAGATAACTATTACCCTCATTTACTTAAAAAAATAGCTGATTATCCCCCTTTAATTTATGCTAAGGGATCTCTCACTGCATTATCAAATAAATGTGCAGCTGTTGTTGGTACTCGAAAAGCAAGTGATGTGGGCAAAAAAATATCAAAAAAAATTTCGGAATCATTGGCTAATAATGGTTTCACAATTGTAAGTGGGCTTGCTTTGGGTATAGACACATCAGCTCATGAGGGGACTCTTAAAGCTAACGGAACAACAATAGCTATTTTAGCTCATGGCTTAGATACAGTGACTCCTAAATCAAATAGCATTCTTGCCAATAAAATCCTTGAAAATGGAGGAACACTGGTGTCCGAGCATCCACCTGAAGTGCCAGCATATCCACCAGAATACGCTAAAAGAAATAGAATACAAAGTGGTATGTCTAATTTTTCGGTAATAATTGAGACTGGAGAAAAAGGAGGAACTATCCATCAAGCAAAGTTTACGAAATCACAAGGCAAAGAACTCTATGTAGTAATCCCTCCAAATGAAGATGTATACTCCTGTTTTAATGCTTCTGGTGGACAAATGATCATAAATAACATGGGCGGAATTAAAATTGGTTCAACAATTGAACTCCTTAATCGTCTATCCATTCCTTCTAAAAGGGTTCTTCCATTGAGCACTCAAATGGACTTAAAAGGGTTTTAAATATGACAATTTCTGGTTTACTTATTGATCTAGATGGAACACTCGTTAATACTTCTGAGATAGACGAGCTTCGCTTAGAAAGGCTCTGGAATAAATGCAAAGATAATCTTCATAAAACTCAGATATATAATGGTATTTCAGAATTACTACGACGAGCTAAAGACAATAATATTGCTATTGGTGTCGTAACCTCAAGTATATCAAACTATGCTATAAATGTTTTAAATTATCATCAGATCAAATATGATATTCTTATAGCTTACCACGATGTGAACAATCGTAAGCCACATCCTGAACCATATCTTTTAGCCGTTAAAAAACTTAATCTCGACATAACAAAAACAATAGGTATTGGTGATTCTGCTGATGACGCAATTTCGCTGAAATGCTCAGGAATTTTTTCTTATGGAGCAGGTTGGAACGAGAACTATTGCCGTATTAGTGAATGGGGGTGTGTTGTTAGCCACCCTTCACAAATAGAATTCTAAATTTATTTAAAGGAATATTTCATTGAAGCGATCTGTTTTAGGCTTTCTTAACGCATTTGTTTTACCAATTATTAGCTTTTTTGCGACTCTAATACTTACGGTAGTATCCACTTTTGTTGTTAAATTAGATGACAAAGGCACTTTTATTGTATTCTCGACTGGTATTACTGTTTCACTTGGTATTGCATTAATAGAGCAGCGCTTGCAGTCTGAATCATCGAACATAAAGCAATGGATCATTGAGGAACTTGGTAAACGATTTGATATCTTTAGAATGATTCAAGAAATCGACGATGAACAGCTTCAACAAGAGGTGTTTTTATTGGCACATCGCCTAAGCACAGGAGAGGTACCTACACACATTACTTCTGTACGCGTACCAGTTCTATACAACAACTCAAAAAATAATGTTTACGCTTCTAATATTTCACTAACTAGAGAGGATTTACTTCGCTGGTCATCAAATGCACGATTTAAACAGATAGTAGAAACCAGCCGGATTAGGTCACAAAATGGAGTTAAATTTACCAGAACATTTGTATTATCGCATGCTCAAACTATTAATAATGGTAGTAATTCATGGAATGAAGAATGTAAAGCTGTGATCCAGACTCAGGTAGATGCGGGTATTGAAGTTAGGATCATTTGGATAGAAGATTTACATATTGATCATATCGCCCCAACACGTCGTATTGACCGAAATTTTACAATCTTTGATGACACCGAAGCAATTGATGCAACAAATCATCAAATTATCTACCGCCCACCTTCCAAGCGAGTTCAAGACTTTATAGATCTTAGGCAAGAGCAGATTAAATATTCACATAAATATATAGACATTGTTAAATAAAGCATTAGCAGAACTCAAATAGTCTTAAAAATTGAAAGTTATCGATATTGGCCATATACTGGCATGCTCTAATAAACATATTATTTTATGATGTTGAACGTTAAATTAATTAATCATAAGTAACCCCCCGGCTCTGCCGGTGGACTCACAGAGTTTGACAGATCCTGGAATAAGAAGAAGTCTCCAATAACTGAACCGCCTAAAGTTCAAGCTAAAGGAGACTTCAATGAGCGACAGACAAAGCCTAAGTCATAGTGCCTGGGAATGCAAGTATCATGTAGTATGGATTCCAAAGTATAGAAAAAAGACTATTTATGTAGAATTGAAGAAATATTTGGGAGATGTTTTTCGAGATTTGGCCGGGCATAAAGAATGTGCAATATTGGAAGGCCACTTGATGTCAGATCATGTTCATATGCTTATTTCGATTCTCCCAAAGTATTCTGTGGATCAAGTAGTAGGCTTTATAAAGGGTAAGAGTGCAATAAGTATTGCAAGGGATTATGTTGGCCGGAAAAAGAATTTTACTGGCCAGAATTTTTGGGCAAGAGACTTTTATGTATCGACAGTTCGCAAAGATGAGCTATCGGTTCGAGAGTATATTAGAAAACAAGAACACGAAGACCGCAGGATTGAACAGTTAAGGCAGTTTGATTAATCACCTTTAGGTGATCCCTGTTTTTTTTTACCGCTTTGAGCGGTTCAGAATTCCATGCCACCGGCTTTGCCGGTGGTCGGTGACTTACGGATCTATCTTTATTTCTATGGATAAATTTTTCTTAGCGATCTTTTTGTATAGAGGAAAAAAAATGAGTACATCATCTCGTATGAACTTTGCTGGAATTAATAACATAATGATTACTCCGTTCACGGAAACGGAGAAGGTCGATTATGATAGTCTTTGTAATGTAATTGACAAAATTGTTTCTAAGGGTGTCCATGCGATTACAATCTTAGGTGTGGCTGGCGAAGCACATAAGCTTTCAGACCAAGAGCGATCTGAAATTACAGTTAAGGCATTTGAAACGGTAGCTGGTAGATGTCCAATTATCGTAGGCACTTCCAGTAATTCTACAAAAGAAGTTGTTTCTGCTTCCTGCTTTGCGGAACGTCATGGCGCTGCGGCAGTTATGATTGCGCCACCTAAGGGCTTGCAGTTTGGACCTCAACTAATAGAGCATTACAGTGAAGTGGCCAAATCTATATCTATTCCAATTGTGCTTCAAGACTACGCTGAGGTGACTATGGTTGATTTATCTCCTCAAAATATGCTTGATTTATTGAGATCAGTGCCGCAAATTGCTGCTATTAAGCTTGAAACTCCACCAACTCCACTGAGAATGAGTGAGACACGACAAATAGTTAATGATGACATTGCTATTGTTGGCGGAAATGGTGGCGTCTTATTTTTTGATGAGCTTCTCAAAGGCGCAAATGGTACAATGAATGGATTCGCCTACTCGGAAGCCTTACTAGAAATATGGAATCACTGGAACAATGACAACCAAAAAAGTGCTGAGAAAAGCTACTTTTGGATTCTCCCCCTCCTCACTTTTGAATTTCAGCCAAAGATAGGTTTAGCGATTCGTAAAGAAATTCTAAGACAGCGTGGCTGGATCAAAACTGCTGTTCTAAGAGGCGTTTCTTCCTATCTAAATTCTGAAATTCTTTCCGATTTATCTAATATAATGAAAAATCTTAGTATTGAAGATAAATACGATAATAACTAAATTTTATGAGAGCAAATAATTCATTAGACCCTTATGTAAAGGATCATCAGTTGATTAACTGATAAATACTTTATAAAAATAGATATTGTTGGACCAAATCTAATAGAAGTATGATCCTTGATCAAAAAAAACAATTTGTTGGTAGGAGTAGTAAATGATTGTTTTAGGATGGCATGGTGGTATCATCAGGGAGTTCCAGGATGCAGCTCCTGGGTGGTCAACGCATGATGGCTCTGCAGTTATTATACGAGATGGAAATCTAATCTGCGCTTTCGAGGAAGAACGCCTTAATCGCATAAAGCATTCTAATTACTTCCCGGCTCACGCCATTTATAATTGTTTAAAGATTACTGGGCTATCATTTGATGACATTGATGTCATTGCTATGAATTTTATAGAGCAAAATCGGAAAGTGTTTCCGTGTGATGCAGGGCTACCTTCTGTGAACCATTTTCTTGAATATCCAGAACAGCGCAGTTTCTCTGTCAGAGACATGATTTGTGAGCTCTTTGAACGCGAATTTTCTGCGGATGTTTCTAATAAACTATTCTTCTGTAATCACCATATAGCACATTTATGGAGCGCCTTTTCAACTTCTGGCTTTCCTGATGCGCTTGTCGTTTCGAATGATGGTTTTGGAGATAGTCTTTCAGGGTGTATTGCTGTGGGTGACTCAATTGGTATTAGTATTCTTAGACAACATTCTATCGAGCAATCGTTAGGAACATTATATAGAGATTTTATTCGAATCCTTGGTTACAAGCGATTTGATGAATACAAAGCAATGGGCTTGGCCCCATATGGTGATCCAAATCGTTTCAATGGTATATTCAAAAAAATGTATCAACTCCTTCCTGAGGGCAACTTCGAATTATTACCTATAGAAGAACGATGGGGACTACTGTATGATGAGGGGCTGGTCAAGCAGGCGCGGCGAGCAGGAGAACCCTTCAATGAAGTACATAAAGACTTTGCAGCAGGATTGCAAAACGCTCTTGAGACCATTGTATTTCATGTCATAACCCATTTTCGTAAAAAAACCGGAAAGTCAAACCTTTGCTTAGCTGGTGGTGTGGCACATAATTCTACTTTAAATGGAAAGCTTCTCAGTAGTGACTTATTCGAAAAAATATATGTACAGCCTGCATCTCACGATGCTGGAGGTGCTATAGGAGCGGCAATCGCAGCCTACGAAATGAAGGGCGACCAGTCTTGTCGGCGACAGATGCCCCACGTTTTTTTGGGTCGTGATATCGGTAGCGATATGGACATTAGGACTGCTCTTGAAGCATGGGGGCCAGTGCTTGAAATGAGCCCAATAACAGAGCCTGCGGCCGTTGCAGCACAACTAATTTCACAAGGAGAAGTAGTTGGTTGGGTTCAAGGGCGATCCGAATTTGGGCCCAGATCTCTTGGAAATAGAAGTATCATTGCTGATCCAAGGCCTATTAACAATTGGACGCGTATTAACAAAATGGTCAAAGATCGAGAATCATTTCGACCTTTTGCGCCATCAATTATAGAAGACAAGCTAACAACTATTATCGATACCCCAAAATGTAAAGCTGATTTATCTTTCATGACATTTACTCTCCCAGTTCGGAAAGAGTATAGGGAAATTTTAGGTGCGGTTACGCATGTTAATGGTTCTGCTCGCATTCAGACTGTATCTCAAAAGCAGAATCGCCTATACTGGGAACTCATACAAGATTTTTTTTCAATAACAGGTATTCCTGCTATTTTGAATACATCATTTAACAATAGTGTGGAACCGATAGTAGATACAATAGACGATGCTGTAGTTTGCTTATTAACTACTGGACTGGATCTAATGATAGTTGGTAATTACTTAGTGACAAAGAATGATTTTATCTCTAATCCACAATGTATCTTATCGCTTAAGGTGCAACTGTCGGCCAGCAAGAAGCTCGTTAAACGATGCACGATGACAGTTGAAGGTCAAAAGCAAATTCGTTTTGCTATAGAGGCCACTGCGTCTCTCATCTTTGACCAAGCGAGTGTTAACATTTCAGAGAAGCTTTTTAAAGCCATCGCTTTTTCGGATAGAGCTCCTACAGTTGGAGAATTATTACTTGATAAAGATACGAATTTCGAGATGTACGATAAAGAACTTTTTGACGAACTCATTTATCTATGGAAATTACGCGCAATTAGAATACTCCCATGATTTTATTCTCAGTCGAGAGAGCCTGTTCTCGTAATCGAGATCAAGGCTTTAAATGATATGCCTGTAAGATGAAAAGTAAAAAATATATACCTTTTCAAAAATGCATCTCCGTTCATGTAAAGAGTCCAGTAATAAACCCTCATCCGACATCCCCTGCAACGTCCTTGCAAAGATATCCAGAATGGTTTGCAAATATGGCAAACTACCATCACGTACTCAAATTTAACTAAATACTTAAGCAGCTGTTTTGAGTTCTTTCTTATTTTACTTGTAATTGGAATTTCATTAAAACCCTATAAATTCATTATATATAAGACATATGGTCTTTATTTATGACTCATTTGGCTATATAAATATATTGAGTAAGTAAGCAAATAGTATAACGAAAAGAGGTTTAAATGAGACATATGCTTTTTGTATACGGCACTCTTAAAAAGGGATTCGGCAATCATGGACTGCTTGCAAATGCAGAATTCAAGGGTAATGCCATAACCCAAGAAAAGTATGCCCTGTATGTAGCTGGGATACCATTTGTAATTAAGGACGAATCCATTTCACACATTCATGGTGAACTTTACGTGGTCAATCAAGCAACCCTTGCAAAACTGGATCGCCTTGAAGGACACCCGGACTGCTACAAACGGGAAACAATCAAAGTCAGCTTGGAAGAAAGAGAAGCAGCAGAAGCAATCGCAGCATGGATATACTTTTACCCTGAAAAGCGAGGTCTTTTAATCCAAAGCGGCATATATGAAATCCGGTAACGATCTTCATTGATAAGTATCTCAGGACATATAAATAAAGAAACAAGAAACAGAAAAGCAAGTACCACAACCGATATCAGACCTCCTCCTCAAAAGCAAAAAAACCGAAAAAACCCATCAGTAGCTAACATTATATATAAGGAGTGACTTATGTGTGAACTTCTTGGCATGAGTTTTAATAAGCCGATAAGACCGAGATTTGCATTTGCAGGCTTGAAATCAAATTCAGATTATCATTGCGATGGATGGGGGCTGGCTTATTACCCTGAAAGCAGCAAATCCGCTGTTATTTTTAAAGAGCCTATTGCAGCATGTGACAGTCAGCTTGCATCATTTCTTCTTAATTATGACCAGATCAAATCAAACACCTTTATTGGACACATCCGCAGAGCTTCAATAGGCAACAACTCGCACTCGAATACGCATCCGTTCAGCAGAGTTTACAATAAGCGGGAATGGACTTTTGCGCATAATGGCTCTTTGCATGGGCTGAGAAGCATAAATGAAGGGCTGAGCTATTTACCTCTCGGTCAGACTGACAGTGAAAAAGCCTTTTGCATCTTGCTTACAGAAATAAAAGCACAGGGTCTCAGACCTCAAGGTAAGAAGAACTCATACACTCAGAGACAGTTCAAGGCGATTCATCAGATCCTTCAGTCCATAAATACTATCGGTGACGGGGCTTTTAACTGCATTTTTTCAGATTCTGAAAATTTATTTTGCTATCGAGCAAAAAAAACGAAAAATCCCCTCAAAAATTTATATAAATATTTGCGAAGCCGTCCATTCAGGGAGGTCATTCTGAGAGACAGCGATCTGGAAATCGATTTGAATATTGTAAAGGACGATAATGAGGCTGGGTACATAATAGCAACAGAGAAACTGACCGATGAGGAGTGGACAACTTTTCAGCCCGGCCAGATGATTGTTTTCAGAAATGGCAAGATTGTATCGGATGTAATTTGAGGGAAGCCGGTCATGATAGACAGCCGGAAACCGAACTCAATACATATTATGCAGTATGTATTGAGTTTTTAGGGTCTGGCACTGGTCAAGCCGCAATTCATGGTTTTAAAACATGTCGAAAACTCAATACATTTTATTTCGGAGGTAAAAATGGCAGCTACCATAAGCAACAATAACAGGTCAACGGAAAGGCAGATCAGAAACATTGATGGTATCAAATATTTTAATACCCAGCAGATAAAGTTGCTGAGGCGAACTGTAATGGAAAAGGCTCTGCTTGCATCAGGCAAAGATAATGTGACAGCAATAAAAGAATGGATGGCCGTTGACCTGATAACAAGCACAGGTATCAGGGTCAGTGAGGCCGCAAACCTCAGGTGCGGAGATATCATGGCCGGGTATGGCGAGAGTGCAATTTTTATACGAAACGGAAAAGGCAGCCGATCAAGGACGGTTCAGATTTCAGAAGCTTTGAAAAAGCACCTGAAAAGGTTTTTGAGTTGGAAGCAACTGCATGAGGAAGAGGTATCTGAAGACTCCTTTATATTTATAGGCCAGCGTGGGCCGTGGACAAGGCAGGCTATACAGCAGCTTTTGAAGAAGTACCTGAAGCAGCTCGGCATTTATGAAAAAGGTAAGTCAGTTCATTCCCTTAGGCATTCATACGCAACTGAACTTTACCGGAAGAAAAAGGATTTGAGAGCAGTACAGAAGCAGCTCGGACATTCGTCAATTACAACCACGCAAATATATGCCGATATTACACAGGAGGATTTACAGGCACAGATTAACGGAATGTGGGGGGGATGTAATTAAAAAATATTTTGAGCTTTATTTAATATTTGTTCTATAAAGGCTTAATAGTAATTGAGCATTGTTGGACACAGATATTGAAAAGGGTAATCCTTGAAAATGAAGCTATTGAGGAAAAATATTAGAAGCTATTTGTATGACAAGCCTATTCTGCAAATAGATTACATCGAAGCTCACTTGCACCGCATGGTTTTTAGTTGCAATGAGTCATTTAACAGCTTCAAAGATAGAATCCAGCCAACCATAATTCAGGCAAAAACAGACATCTTTCCTGATTATAATATTCAAGCCATGAAAGTTTTTTTATCTGCTGGTTATTCAATAAGTATCTATTCGAATCCAAACGCAGGCTTTAAGCCCCAAACAATGATTTCTCTGGTAATTACAAACAATAACCCTGCAAAACAGCGTCTCATACTTGAAGACCTTAACAGCAAGCTTGAGCTTAGCGTAAGCAGCTTTGAATTCGCATTTGATATTTACCCTCGGCATGAACCGGCCAAGGTCTTTGACACACTCAAAAGATCAGCATTTTACAAATACGCTAAAAAGCTTAGCATTGAAGAATACGAGTATGAAGCTGGAAGAAATAGGACTTTTTATTTGGGTGAAGAATGGAAGTGCTACGAAAGAGGGAATGATAAAGATAAAAAAGAATCGCAAGATGGAAAAGAAGGCTGGGATAGAAAAAGTATTAAATATATACGATTGGAATTTACCGCTGAAAGAAGCTTTATAACAAGCTACCTAAAGATACAAACCTTGAGCCAGTTACTATCAGATCTCCATATACTTAGAATACATAAAAAATTACCTGTTTTTTGTATAGCGAAGACCAAATCAAGAAACCTGCCTAAGCCTTGGGAAGAATACAGCTCATTTTTTAATGTGTACAAGCAAAAATATGATATAGTAGGTCGAACAATAATTCAGGAAAAGAAAAATAACCCAAGATTTGAAGGGTTTACAGCAGAGCTAATAAGGGAAATGGCATTATATGATGAAAAATTTCATTCAGAGATAATACCCCGATGACCATCAGTGTCTCATAACATATAACTCATATACATAAATATATCATATATTTATAGATCGATAATAATATAAAACCGTATATAATATAAGACTTTTTATGATTTGAAAATACAGATATTGTTAACTTGATAACCCCATTAAAAATTATTTACCTTTATCAGTCTCTGTAAACTGAGCCTCGATAACATCTCCATTGCCAACCACATCGCTATCACCGACAGGATTTTCAGGCTCGACAACAGCATCAGCATCAGTATCTCCATTATCTGCTTTAGCAGGAGGCTGACCATCTGTATTTATAGAATCATGTAGTATTATATCTGTGGATACGGTACCATCCTGAACAATAGCTACTTTGATGTCTATGCTATTTATTGCAAGATTGATCATATCGATACAGGCAGTAAAGGTATCGAATATTTTTTTTTGGTATATATTCCCCTTTTCGTAGTGCTTGTCTTTGCTTTGTAGCGTTTGAGTTGCATCAAAATCAAAACCTTCATTTTGAAGGCTGCGTTGAATCATGCTTAACTTATATACAGCTTCTTCTGCCCTGGTTTGTACATGTTTAACCTGTTGGTAGACAACAGCAGCTTCACCAATGCTTGAAAATTTAGCACGAATAGCATTGATACCATTCTTTTGATATTCATCGCGCAGCTCTTTTACCTTAGAAAGGGATAATTTTTCAATTGCTCCTGAATTAAAAAGGAAATCCCTGAGTTCATCTGAAAAAGATGGCTGGCTGATATTGTATAAAACGCTGATCGGGATATTGGCAATTTCTTGTATGCGTCCCATGCAAACGGCATAAACATTACAAAAATTTATTGCCGTATGATAACCAAAGTCGAATGTGTTTTGTACCCAAACCTTGAAGCTTAGCCCTTTTATTGATTTTACAACCTGACGTGCTTCTGTAAGCATTTCACCAATAAAAAAAATCTCTTGCTGTGTAATTTTTGTTCTTATTTTTATTTCATCAGCTAAGCTATCAAGGTACTTTTGATCACCTTGTGACCTACCGACTTCAAACCTTTTACGTTTTCTATCTTCTGCATAGCGGTACAAATTTTCACACGGATCACCGCCGTATTTTAAAAACTTACTCTTATGATGAGGGATTGGGGGGATGGTCATTTGAATCTCCCTTGTAATAAGTATATAAAAAACAATATTTTTTTTAAAAGCCGTATTTTTGTATTTGATTAGTTTAAAGAACAATTTAGTTATAAGTATTTATGCCTGTATACTTATCAATTCAAAAAAATAAATTATGCTTCAAAATTATCAATAAATTGATCTAAAATATTTTTATGTTCATCATCAAAATACCCATCCGATAGTTGATGAAGCTGCCTTATGCTTGTCTCAAATGCTTGATACACATTATACAGGCGTTGCTCATGATCGTTTAACGGTATTTTGTTTGCAATTTTTTGTATTATTATACCATTAAGAAATTCAGTTCTCTCATTTCTTAGAATTGATATGGCTTTTTCAATTTTATGTTTATAATTTTGAATATGTTCAATCAAACGATTTGCAGCTTCATAGTTTTCAAGCTCAGCCTCAAACCCAGCCCATCCTTTCTCTTCAAAAGTTTTATATAGTTTTTTGAAGCCTTTTATGGACATGCCTAAAGTTTTTTCTGAGCTAAGGAGATAATCTCTGAAATCTTCAGGAAATTTATCGCTGCATATTTCAAACAGAATAGTCCTTTTAATAAGAAGAACATTAATAGTCCTTTCTGAGCATAGGCTGTATACACGACAAAAATTGAGTGCCGTCTCATAGCTAAAATCACACGTTTTTTCGACCCATTCTTTGAAACTAAAAGTAATTTCTTTACTTGTTTTTATAACATCACGAGCTTCACATAAAAGATCACCAATAAAAAATATATTTTCTTTGTAAATATATTCTCTAAGTTTAAACTCTGAGGCAATTGAACTAAGATAACCCTCTGGCCCACCGCTTTTTTCTGCTGATAATCTCGATATTCGATGCTTATTTAGTGCATAGGGAAGAGTACGAGGTTGATTGGTTTCACGAAATTCCTTCAAATTGAGTATAGCTTTTCTATCTCCAAAATGTTTAGGTGTATAATCTGCCATACGAGCCTCTATACTTATTCGGGAATTTCTATTTTTAGAATGGTTCTATTTTTCTATGCTGCATTGAATATAAACAGCTTATTAATTTATGATGATGAGAGCAACGCAAACTTTAGCTTTATACCTCGGAATGCAACGTATCTTCAAGCTAAATATTCAAAATAAAAGGAGTTTTTGTTAGATCATCTTGAATTTATAGCAAACGAGCTATACCTTGGCAAAGAAATCAGACATGAAGATGGCTGTTGTGACAGCCCTTTTCTCAGTTTTTTATCTCGTAGCCTTTATATATTACAAACCCACAACGGCCCTTAAAATATGAGTGCAGACGGGGTTGTAAAAAAGACGATATCAGAATAAGATTTTCAGGGCATCATCAAATTTTACCTAACCTTAAAGACCTCAAAAAAATGAAATCTAAAGTAGCGCAGTACATTCAATCTCGTGCCGGTAAGGCAGATAATTATAATCTGTATTACAAGGCTGTAGAGATTGATCCTTATATTCTACCGGCTGGAGAGGCAAAGAAAAGGACAGAAGACTTTTTTAACAGCATAGTACTGCCAAAATACCAAAAAAAGATCACAAAGATAAAAAACAAGCTGAGCGATTTTTTCATACTAGCGGCAAACCTTTTCAGCTCATCAAAAGAAAAGCCTTTAATAATCGATATGAATCAGAACTTTTACGACCACAATACGGCTCTGACCAGATTTACAATCTTTATAATAAGAACGCTTCTTGATGAAGGGTATATTGAGCTGAAAAAAGGTTTTTTTGATTATGAAGGTAAAAGCAGCTTCAGGTCAAGAATCTGGGCCACAGAAAAACTACAGCAAGAGCTTTTTTACCTTGCATCGCCGCAAGGCTTTTTGATTACTGATGCAAGCCCTCTGATCGTTATGCGGGACAGTAAGGATAAAAAAGATATAAGTTTCAGCAAATCCAAAATCTCCATAAGTCTTGAAAAGGACGTCAGGCATATCAATAGTGTCAACAAGCGCTTTATTGTTTCATATCTGGACGAGAGCATAAACAAAGATGTTAAATTAAGCACAGACCTTCATCGGGTATTTAATGATACATTGGATTATGGAGGCCGTTTTTACACTAAGGGTGCTAATGGATATCAGCAGCTAAGGGCAGAAGATCGGCAAAATATAAGAATAAATGGCAATAAGACCGTTGAACTTGACTATTCAGGCCTGCACCCGCATCTGCTTTATGCTGAAGTAGGGTTACAGTTAACAGAAGACCCTTATGAAGCCATAATGAGCAACTATAATAATATACCGCAGTGCAACTATAAGGATGTAAGAGGCTTTGCAAAAATAGCACTGCTCGCGCTGCTCAATTGCAAAAATGAAATAGAGATGGTCAAGGCATGCAATTATGAATTATTCAAGAACCATTACCTTCATGAAACACTACAAAAATATGGAGTTACTGCAAAAGGGATTTTGGATATCTTTAAAAAAGCCCATCAGCCGATAGAGCATTTTTTTTGTTCCGGTAAAGGCTTGAAGCTTATGAGACTTGACTCGCAGATAGCCCTTGAAGTCATGCTTCATTTTGCAAATATGAAGCAAGCTTGCCTATGCATCCATGACAGTTTTATCGTTGAAGAAAAAAACAGAGATGTCCTTCAGGCTGTTATGGCCGACTGTTATCAGAAAATATCTGCATCAATTTCACCTGATAAAAAGCTGTATTTTTGCCCTATAAAAACCGGGTAGAAAACCGTCAAAAATGCAGTCCTTGAAATCCGGCGGATCACCTCGTTATAATTACGAATAATGCATGATCATAGGCTCATTAGCCATTAGTTATAATAGTATACTATGGATATTGTGTAGGATATAGAGGTGTATGTATAAATATAGAATATTGGAATGGGAGAGGTTTATATATGCTAGATAGAATTTTTGTCTCGCAGGTAAAAATAACAAGTTACCTAGTCCCCTCTGTTTTTTTAATGCCCCAGTTTTTATCCGATCAAGATAATTTAAGTTCAATCGCATCCAGATAATCAGAAATGAATCCTCATAAACGCCCTGTCATATTTTCATCTTTCAATTCAGAATCAAGGTCATAAAAGCTGGGGACGGTAACAGTAATAATAATACCCTACTGAGAAAACACGAGCTTGCGGTTTTGTGCTGTTCAAATAATGAACTGTAATACATATATGCTTTTACATCCAAAAGCCGGAGATTAAGCTGAGAGCGTACATAAATAAAACCTGCTTTTTACAACCTTCATTTCGACCAGCGCAAATGCCTTCCACACCCGCATTGTTACAATTAGCATAGAAGATTATGGCAAGCGGCTTGCTGAACAGGCCCCAGATATTATTCCTGAATCATGATTTAGCGATAAAAAACCGGCTTTTTTATTCAGGCATGTGTACCGATTGATCTGAAAAAAACGGGAGATCAGGGAATCAAATAAGCCGATAGAATAAGTACAATGAAAAAGATGTACATTTTTATCATGTCTTATATAAATGTGGCCACTCTAACAATTAGAGATAACACAAGAAGTTGTATTCATAATTTGCTGGATAGATTGGTTATACAAGAATCGCCCTAAAAACAATAAAGCCTTGATATTATTGATAATATTAATATTTATAAATATACTACAATATGATTATATTGTGATTCCCGGCAGCAGCAATCTCTACGGCCCTTCTGGCGTTTTCCTGTCCCATGATTTCTGAAAAATCAAGATCCATCTCCTGCTCCCGGATAGAAGTGGAGGTGAATATTTCTTCTGCCGGGCTGATCATCTGGTCTCCGTTGAAATGATCAACAACTTCGTGTAGAAAACTCACAGGGATGATATCAAGTCCTTCCACTACAGCCGCTTCCTTTGCGTTTGCTAAAGGCACTACAACGCCCCTGAATTTTTTGTCCTTGGCTGCGGCGGTCATTGAAAGCGCGCCCTTGATTGGTTTTACGCTTCCATCGAGGGACAGTTCTCCCATCACCATGTATTCATCAAGATTTTTTTCTCGTATGATTCCTGTGGCAAGGAGAATCCCAAGGGCAATTGGAAGATCAAATCCTGTTCCTTCTTTCCTGATGTCAGCGGGAGCGAGATTTACTGTTATTCTGTCGTCCGGGAATCTGTAGCCAGAATTTTTCAGGGCTGACCGGACCCTTTCCCTGCTTTCCCTTACAGCTGCTTCCGGAAGTCCGACCGTGTTATATGCGGGAAGTCCGTGACTTATGTCTATCTCTACTTCTATCGTTTTTCCGTCAACCCCGTGAAGTGCACAGCTATAAACTTTTGAAAGCATTGCAGTCTCCGATAATTTATATTCAAAAATAGAGATGTCTGATTTTAGGTAATTATGTTTTTAAGACAGGTCGGACAATTTTTAAGCCATTTTGAAATGACTGTTTCATAATTTTTTTGCGGAAACACCATTTGTGGTATATATGCTCTTGAGCTTTTTCAAGTCTTATTTTTCGGAGAGTGGTTGATGTTTTTCGCAAACAGACAGAGAACCCTTGCCAGATCTATTTCATGCAAGGGGATGGGAGTACATTCAGGACGAGAGGTTAAGCTCAAGCTGAACCCTGCGCCTCCTAATTTCGGGATCAGGTTTTTAAGAACCGATCTTCCCGGAACCAGTCCCATTTCAGCGCTTTTTCATCTTGTGGTCGACACCAGCATGGCCACTGTAATCGGCTCCGAAGGCGTTATAGTTTCAACCATTGAACATCTCATGGCTTGCTTCGCGGGAATGGGCGTCGATAATGCGCTGGTTGAGCTCGATAATTACGAGATGCCGATAATGGATGGAAGTGCGGCTGTCTTTACTGAAATGGTGTCAAGCGTAGGGCTTACTGTTCAGGATGCGGCTCGCCAGTATTTTGTCGTTAAGAAGCCCATAGAAATCGAGGCCGATGGGAAATTTACAGGTATTTATCCGGCAGACGGTTTCAAGATCACGTGTATGATTGAATTCGACAATCCAGTAATTGGTCTGCAGGATTTCACAGTGGATGTTTCCAAGGGTGAGTTTGAAGAAAAAATCAGCAGGGCAAGAACCTTTGGATTTCTTCATGAACTTGAATTTTTGAAGATGCATGGATTAGCAAAAGGCGCGACCCTTGAAACAGGTATTGCTATAAACGGAAACGAGATCATGAATCCTGAAGGGCTTAGATACGCTGATGAATTTGTCCGGCATAAGATTCTTGACTGCATAGGCGATTTTTCCCTGATAGGCATGCCGATTACAGGTCATGTGGTTACAAAAAAATCGGGTCATATGTTCAATAATGCATTCATAAGAACTTTTTTTCAGAATAAGGATGCCTGGGAAACCTGCTCATTTGAGGAAATAAAAGGCGGAGCTTCGGAATAAAAAGAGCCGCCTTTTAACAGCAGCTCTTTTTTGTATATATCTGTCTAATCGAGTTTTTCAAAAAACTGTTTTTCTGCGTCGCACAGTGGACATGTCCAGTCATCAGGAAGATCTTCAAACGCGGTACCAGGTTGAATACCATGGTCTACATCACCTTCTGCCGGATCATATACATATCCACAGGGACATTCGTACTTGCTCATCAGATTCTCCTTGTATTCAGGGTTTCAGGTTGTATTTAAAAACTAAATTAATTACCTTGATGCGTTTTGTCAAAAAATAATAATACGGTGAAAATATGAAATGGATTGAAACGGTTGTAATTATTAAGTCCGAAAGTCCTGAAATGGCCCTTGATCTGGTTTCAGGGCTTTTTATGGAATTTTGTCTCCAGGGTGTTGTTATTGAAGAGCCAGGACGCGATCCTTTTGCTGACTGGGGTGAAGATGCCATAGAGTCTTCGGACAGATATGCGGTAAAAGGCTATTTCCCAAAGGATGATAAAGCCGATTTAAGGCTTGATGAAGTAAGGGAGAGGTTAGCCGGTCTTTCAGAAATAGGAGAGTTTTCCTATGAGATAGAATATACCGAGGTTGATGAGGAAGACTGGGCAGAATCATGGAAGGAGTTTTTCTGGCCAGAAAAAATATCGGAACGTATTGTGGTCAAACCAACATGGCGTGAATACGAGGCCCAGGGCGATGATATAATCATAGAAATTGATCCGGGAATGGCTTTCGGCACTGGCGCCCACCCCACGACCGCTCTATGCATAAGAATGCTCGAAAAACATCTTAAGGCAGATGATTCAATCCTTGATGTCGGAACGGGATCAGGAATTCTTCTTGCCGCCTCTGCTAAGCTTGGGGCAGGTTTTCTTCACGGAACAGACATTGATGATGTGGCAGTTATTGTTGCCAGGGAAAACCTTCTTTTAAACAAGGTCCCGGAAACATCTTTCCTTGTGGAAGCCGGAGATCTTGTGGATAAAATCAGCCGTCAGTATGACGTTGCCGTTGCAAATATCCTTGCCGAAGTCGTGGTCAGGCTCCTTGACAATCTGCCTGCAAGGGTCAAAGACGGCGGCCTGATGATCTTTTCAGGAATAATAACAGAACGTATGGAAATGGTTCTTGAGAAAATAAGGACTGTGGGCCTTGAGGTTATTGAGGTCATGGAAGATGGCGGCTGGGTTGCCATCTGCGCTAAGAAATCTTAATTAGCAATAACAAAAAGCTGCCTTGTATGGTTAAATTGCCGTAAAAAAGGCCAATTAGTAGGTCGGATTAGAGCGTCCTTTGCTCGTAATCCGACATTGATCCGAATGCCTCCGGCGGGTCGCTTTTTAGAAAAAGCTCCGCAAAAAATTTATGATTTTGTAGTTTAACGAAAAAATGATGATCCCTGGCTTTGGGACGACCATTTTCATTTTTTCTGACCATACTGAAGATAGAGCAGAGCAACGAAATTTTTTGTTGCATAGATAAGCGGATAATTCTGGAAAACCCCTTTTATGTAAAGAGGTTTTCCAGATAGTTCCCCATGATTTCAGGGTTTGAGTCTCAATTAATCATCATCTGATATCCTCAGTTCCTCATCAGGCAGAATATCGGTTATCTGTCTTTCAATGCCTTTCCCTGTTATGTAAAGCTCTCCGCCTTTTTCATAAACGGCAATCCCTTCGAGAAAGGCAACTTCTCCGGCTTCTTCCTGCATTAGGCCAAGGAAAATTTCTCTTATCAGATACATGTTCCAGTCATGGGTTATGCAGACATTAATGACAGGTTTGTCGTCTTCAAGCCCCTGTTTTAGAAAATCAATCATTTGTATGGAAGCCGAATAAGGACTCATCATGATATCTTCCGGAATGTCTCCGTCTATCCATTTTCTGATGAACGCAAAAACATCATATGACGCCGCCATGCTCAGGATCTTTTTAATATCAACTATGTAGAAAGGAGCGAGTCTTTCTTCTATTTCAGGGATTCTCGTATTTCCGCCTATCATGGAATAGCCTTTGTCCATTAGATAGGCTGTTTCGATGCATCTGCCAATATAGCTTGAATATGGCCTCAGTTCAAAATCAGGAGGGATATTCCTGCCGAATTCAAGCGCAGCCTGCTTGCCCTCATCCGTAAGTCCCAGAAAAGGCTCTTTTCTCATGTCTTGGTCATATTTTCTTGCAGCATGCCTCATTATGATTGAAATGCGGCTTGCTCCTGATTCAGCCAGTCTGTTTATGAGCTCGATGGATTCCATACTGCCATCCTTGTTTTTGATCATAAGAATGCTTTCCTACAGATTAACTGTAACATAGTAACCCCTGCCTCCTCTTTGAACCAGGAGAACAACGGAACTTTTGTGCCTCGATTTCATCATGACTTTGTAAAACTCATCGGTATTGTCAGTCTTTATCCCGTCTATTTTTCTTATGAGGTCTCCCTGTCTTACTCCAATTCCTGCAAGAAATGACTGGGGATTGATTTTTGTTATTACAACACCAGGAATTGTCTGGCCTGAAACCATGGCGGCTGTCTTGATTTCTATGCCGAGCAGACCATATGTAAGTTCCGGAGCCTTGCCAGAAGGATAGACCGCAGACTTTATTTCTATTTCAGTCTTTTCATTTGCCTTAAGCATGGAAAGTTTTATTTCATCGCCTGGAGCGTATTCCATGATCAGGCTCTGAAATTCAGAAGGATTCTGTACTGATTTCCCGCCAACAGCAAAAATAATATCTCCGGACGCGATTCCAGCACTTGCAGCAGGACTTCCTTTTTCTACAAAGCCTACCGCGACTCCGGATTTCCCGCTGCCGAGATAATTTGCAAGACGTTTGTCGATTGGCCTTACGCTTATGCCCGTCCACGGCGGAACAACTTCGCCGTATTTTACAAGGTCATTTATGATTCTTTTTGCCTGATTGATTGGAATGGCAAACCCGATTCCCTGCCCGCTGGCATAAATTGCCGTGTTTATGCCTATGAGCTGGCCGTTGATGTTCAGAAGGGGGCCTCCGCTGTTTCCAGGATTTATGGAAGCGTCAATCTGCATGAAGTTGTGATAGGTCTGGTTGTCAGTCTTGATGTTTCTGCCAAGGGCGCTTATGACTCCGGTTGTTACGGTGTTGGAGAATCCGAATGGGTTTCCTATGGCTATTACTGTTTCGCCTATCATCAGGTCATCAGACCTGCCCATTTCAACGGCAGGGAGAGTTCCGCTGTGATTGAGCTTGAGTACAGCTAAATCTGAGTTTACGTCTGATCCTACTATTTCAGCGTCGAATTCCCTTTCATCCATCATGGTTACTTTTATAGCCCCAGCCCTTTCAATTACATGGGCATTGGTCAGAACGAGTCCTCTCTGACCGTCGATTATTACGCCAGAACCAAGACTTGTGCGTTTCTCTCTCTGCGGTCTTCCATTTTCAAAAAAATCCCTGAAAAATTCCTGCATCATTGGATCGCCCCTGAATCCTGAAAACGGATTCTGCTGGGTGGTTTCAAAATACTCGGCGTTGATGTTAACAACTGCAGGGCTGACAGCCTTTACGGCCTGAACAACGGGGGTCTCCCTCGATGCTTCGGCAAATGCTGGCGATGCTGATAAAACCAGGAATAATAGGCTAAGAATATTTTTCATGTTGTTTTTAAAGTTTTTTTTGTGCATATTTACCTGTTTTCTTTAAAAATGATAAAAATGAACCGGGTGTTCAAACAAATAGGGCTTAATCCTTGGCTGTAAAAGTATTGCGGTGAATTAAGGCCCTGAAACAGACGCTTTTATTCGGACTAAAATAAGGCTTAATAGCCTGAAAACAAGTCTTAAGCGATTGATCCAATCCGGTTGCGAATAGTTTTGTTAAATCTAAAAAAGAAGCAGCAGACTTAAAAATCACAAACAGAAATTGGGATTTTACCTGACTGTAAAATGGATAGCATGAGCACAGACATAATTCAAGACATCCTGCCGCATATCGACAAGCCAAGCCACTACATAGGCAAGGAACTCAATGCGAGGAGAAAACCCTTTGATTCGGTTGACTTAAGATTTGCCCTGGCATTTCCTGATTTATATGAAATCGGCACTTCCCATTTCGGACTTCAGATTCTTTACCATGTTTTGAACAGTCATAAGAATATAATGGCTGACCGAATTTTTACACCAGCCCCTGACTTTGAAAAAAAGCTCAAGGAGACCGGCCACAGCCTTGCTGCTCTTGAAAGCAGAAGGCCTCTAAGAGATTTCGATATAATCGGTTTCAGTCTTCTTTATGAATTGAATTATACAAATGTTCTGACCACACTTCATCTCGCAGGCATTCCGTTCAAGGCATCAGACAGGGACGAATCCATGCCCATTATTATTGCTGGCGGGCCTTGTACATGCAATCCCGAACCTGTTGCTGATTTTTTTGACGCAATTGTCATAGGTGATGGAGAAGATGTAATACTCAAGATATCCGAAGTCTGGCTTGAACTTAAAAAATCAGGAGCTTCCAAAAAAGAGATTCTGAAAAAATGGTCTGAAATTGAAGGTATATATATTCCGTCATATTTCACGCCTGAGTATTCTTCCGAAGGATTTCAGTCTCTTGTTCCGCTTTATGAAAATTATACAAAGGTTACAAGGGCAGTATGTCCTGATCTCGAAAATGCTCCGTTTCCTGATACCCCGGTTGTTCCGCTTGGAAGACCCGTGCATGACAGGTTGAGGCTTGAGATTGCAAGGGGCTGTTCAAGGGGATGCAGGTTCTGCCAGGCTGGTATGATCTACAGACCGGTAAGGGAAAGGTCTCTGGATAAACTATTTGAGATAACAGAAAAAAGCCTTAGATCCACAGGTTACGATGATCTTTCCCTTCTTTCCCTGAGTACGGGAGACTATAGCTGCCTTTCAGATCTCATGACCGGTCTTATGAAAAAATATGCTTCCGACAGGATAGCTGTTTCATTTCCTTCCATAAGAGCCGGAAAACTGAATCAGCAGCTCATGGAAGAAGTGAAAAAGGTTAGAAAAACAGGATTTACAATTGCCCCCGAAGCTGGAACCCAGCGTCTCAGGGATGCGATTAACAAGAATCTGACCGAAGATGAAATCTCTGACACCGTAAATTCTGCCTTTGAAATGGGCTGGCAGCTCATAAAGCTATATTTCATGATTGGCCTGCCTTCTGAAACAGATGATGATATTCAGGGAATAATTGACCTTGCGGATCGTCTGCGCAGGCTGAAAAAAGGCAGGTCAAGACAGGATTCCATACATGTAAGCATCACAACCTTCATACCAAAGCCTAATGTCCCTTTTCAGTGGGAAAGCCAGATAACACAGGCCGAATCCCTTGAAAAAATTGGTAAGATCAGGTCAGCCATAATGAGGCTTCCGGGAGTAGGGGTGAAATGGCAGGATCCGAAGCTCAGCCTTCTTGAGGGCGTTTTTGCAAGGGGGGACAGAAGGCTTGCCAAGGTGATTGTTTCAGCGTGGGAAAAAGGTTGCAGGCTTGACGGCTGGTCAGAACATTTCAGGCTTGATCTCTGGCAGGAGGCTTTAGACGAAAATGGCATAGATCCCGCATTTTTCACAACAAGAAAAAGAAGCCTCGATGAACCTCTTCCCTGGGATCATATAGATTCGAGGGTAAGCAAGAACTTTCTTAAAGATGAGCTCTCCAGGGCTTTTACTGGCGATCTTACCCATGACTGCAGAAATGGAGAATGCACGGGCTGCGGAGTATGTGATTTTGAGACTGTAATGCCGGTTATTTTTGACAAGCCCTTGGAAATTCAAAATTCAGATTGTTCCGGCGATGACTCCCATATTTTATACAAAAAAATACGTCTTGAATATTCCAAGTCTGGAGATGCGAGATTCATCGGCCACATAGAGATGTCCAACAATATTTCCAGAGCTCTTAGAAAGGCAAGACTGCCTATTCGCTATTCAGAGGGTTTTCATCCGATTCCAAAGCTTTCTTTTAACGATCCGCTTCCCATTGGTCTTGAGAGTCTTTGCGAGCATTTCTATCTTTATCTGCCTGAAAACCATGATCTTTCAAATGTTCCGGAGCTCATCAATCAGGGGCTGCCCGAGGGGCTTGTAATACTTTCGGCAGAGCTTTCAGATGAAAAGGAAAAAATATCCTGCGTTGAGGAAACTTATAGAATCCATATGCCTTCTTCATGTTTCTCCGCCGAGTCTCTTGAGTCTTTCATGTCTGCCGAATCCTTTCCGTTTAGTAAAACAAGTAAAAAAGGGATGGTCAGGGAGATGGATCTGAGGGATCTTGTCAGGAAAATAAAATTGATAACTGACAAAGATCTCGAGATTACCCTTAAATCCGCCCAGGGAGAATCTGTTCGTCCTTTTGAAGCGGTGCGCGCCATATTCGGCAGAGATGGAGATCTTGCAACATATTCGAGAATCATCAAAACGCTGGTGCGGCCTTTTTTGACAGGCACGGACGCAGCATGACCATATTGCTGGGCTGATATTACAGGATTCCTAAATTTTTTATTTTTAAAATATACATTTACTTAAGGTGCAGAGAGTCATTCTCAGAGGCAAACAATGAAAGAACTCATCATAAATGTCATTGAGTCCGAGACCAGGGTCGCTCTGGTTGAAAACGGGACAATCGCGGAGCTCTTCATAGAGCGTGGCGATGAATCCAATATTGCCGGGAATATCTACAAAGGCAGGGTGCAGAGGGTTCTTCCCGGAATGCAGGCTGCGTTTGTAGATATTGGACTAAGGCAGGCCGCTTTTCTTTACGTTGATGATGTGCTTGGAGCTCCGAGGTCGAATTTTGATGACCAGGGTGAAGAAGTACTGTCGTTTGATGAGGAAGCAGCAAAATGCGCAAAAACAAAGGAATGCAGGATTGAAGATCTTCTTTTGGAAGGTCAGGAAATCATGGTTCAGGTCGCAAAGTCGCCTATAGAAACCAAGGGAGCAAGGGTTACGACCCATATTTCTCTTCCTGGCCGATTTCTTGTTCTTATGCCTACAGTTGATCATATAGGTATTTCAAGACGCATTGAGGACGATGATGAAAGGTCAAGACTCAGGGAGATGATAATCTCAATGAGGGAAAAGAATCTTGGCTATATTTTCAGAACAGCCGCCGAAGCAATTAACGAAGAAATCATGGCAAGGGAGATGGGGTTCCTGAATTCCATATGGGACAAGATTCAGAAAAAATACAGCAAGGCTCCGGCTCCTTCTCTTCTTCACATGGATCTTACTGTAACGCTCCGGGCCGTGCGAGACCTTCTGACCCATGAGGCTGACAGGGTTGTGGTTGATTCAATGGCCGGATATGACCTGATCGACTCTTTCCTGAAAAAAATCGTTCCAGGGCACAGCATTCAGCTTGAATATTATGACGGCAAAGAGCCGATATTCGAGGCCTACAATCTTGAAGGCGACATATCAAGGGCTATGAAAAGAAAAGTATGGCTGAAATCAGGTGGTTATATAATCATTGAGCACACGGAAGCGCTTGTGGCCATTGATGTAAACACAGGACGCTATGTCGGAAAGCAGAACTTTGAGGAGACTGTTTTAAAAACAAACCTTGAGGCAGTAAAAGAAATAGCATATCAGGTAAGGCTTAGAAATCTTGGCGGAATTATAATCGTTGACTTCATAGACATGGAGAGCCTTGTTAACAGGGAGAAAGTCTACGCTGCGGTTAAAGACGCCATGAAGAACGACAAGAATAAGACCAATATTCTTCCCATGTCTGATATGGGAATAATCCAGATGACAAGGAAGCGGGTCAGGAAATCCCTGAACCGCATGCTTCGTGAGCCATGTTCATATTGCGACGGAAGCGGCTATCATCTTTCAAGACAGACAATCTGCTACAAGATTTACAGGGATGTTATAAAGCATTCCGGTGATTTTCGTGGTAAAAAATTCACTGTAAGGGTTCATCCTGATGTGGCTGAGATGCTTCATGGGGAAGAACGTGAAGTTGTATCAAATCTGGAAAGAAAACTGGGTCTCAAGGTGGAAATCTACCCTGAAAAAGTATTTCATATCGAGAATTATGAAATCATTGAATCCATGCTCGAATGAGTTTAAGGATTTTTTTAGGGTGATCTAGATCATGACAAGATCGCAAAAAGTCCTATTCCCGTCATTCCGGCGTAGTCCGGAATCCAGAAGTGTCTGAAAAATGCTGGATGCCGGATCAAGTCCGGCATGACGTCGCCGCCTTTTTTGACTTTTTGCGAGACTATCAAACCATCAAACTGGTTGACACCAAATATGTTTTATGCTTTTTTAGAATGCTTGAGCCTGAACAAATTCGGGATAGACCGGGTATTAGAAAAAATAAATACGTTGTGAGGATAAAAAGAAAATGAAAAGAACTTATCAGCCTAGTAGAATCAAGAAAGCAAGGACCCACGGATTCCGTAGCCGCATGGCAACCGTAGGTGGACGTAACATCATTAAGCGCAGAAGAGCCAAGGGCAGAAAGCGTCTTGGTCTTTAATCCTGTTCAGGCTAATTCCATTGCGTTTATTTTTTAGCGGCGCTTGGAGCTTCTGACAGTTTTTGCGCATCTGAACTTCAATGGAATTAAGATCTTTGGAGGGCTGGCATAGCCAGCCTCAGCCTTGAAAAGTGATTAAAAAAGTATTTCAAAAAAAAGACCGGTTATTGATTAGATCAGAATTCGAGCGGATAAAAAGCTCGGGTATGAAGGCCCAGGACAGGCATCTGTTTGCCGTATTTACTCCTTCTGAGACGGGAAGGACCAGAATCGGCATAACTGTTACAAAGAGGGTCGGTAACTCTGTCATCAGGAACAGGATAAGAAGATTTGTCAGGGAATTTTACCGACTGAACCGACAGCTTGTCAAAGGGGCATGGGATATTAACTTTATTGCTCGTCATTCAGCCGCCGAAGCCGCACATGAGGATATCAACGCGTGCCTGATGAGAATATGCAGAAAAATATCAGACAGCTATGCTGATTAAGAATGCGGCCGTCCTTTTGATACGCGCCTATCAGTACTTTATTTCACCGCTTCTTGGGCCTGCATGCAGGTTTTATCCCAACTGTTCAGAGTACGCAGCTGAAGCCATCACCCGTTATGGCTTCATAAAGGGAGCCTGGCTGGCCGTAAAGCGCATTTGCAGATGCAATCCGTTTCATCCAGGAGGATTTGATCCTGTACCATGATATGCGAGAAAAGCCGTTACCTGTTCAGGGCGGCTTTTATTATTTTATGGTATGCCCCTAATTCGAAAAAATTCTGAATTTATAATTATTAAGAGGCCATGACAGGCTGCACCAAAGATATTATTAGAGCATTTCAGCTCAGGAGAATTTAATGGAACAATTCCGCTTGTTACTTGCTGTTGTACTGTGTGTTGCCGTTTTTGCCATATGGAGCTTTTTTTTCAGTCCTCCGCCCAAACCGATTCCTGACCAGGCCGCATTAACCGCAGAAACAGCTGCAAAGCCTGAAGAGGCGCCCAAAATGCAGGAGCCTGATAAAAAGGCAGACGTCGTTTCCCAGCCAGGAGTACAGATGGCTATGGACAGGCCTGCAAAAACCTACTCAGTAGACACCCCTTTTTTTACGGCACAGTTTTCTGACCGCGGGGCAGCTCTTACCCATTTCACTTTAAAAAACTACAAGGAAACCAATAAGCCTGATTCGCCTTTAAAGGAAATGGTCTCACCAGAAGCATTTTCAGGTATTCTTCAGTCTGGCACAGCCAATAAATCGATAAAGGGTATGGACGAAGCTCTTTATGACGCTGAAAATGCCCAGCCCTCAGTTACTGTATCTGACAAGGAAACCAAACTGTCTTTCTTATGGGTTTCTCCCGAAGGAATAAGAGTTGACAAGGTTTTTACATTTTATCCTGATAAACCTTTTTTTAAATATGTTGTGGGATTGACAAATACTTCAAACATTAATTTCAAGGACGGCCTGATTCTCTCAATGACGGATCATTACGGCGCCAAGAAAAAAATGGGATTCGAAGGACCTGCCGCATATCTTGGCAAGGCGCTGGAAACAGTTGATACGGAAAAGCTCAAGGAAAAGGATTCTGATCTTTCCGGGAAAATAACATGGGTGGCGTCCCTCGACAGATACTTCATGAAGGCCATCATTCCGGATGCCCAGCAGCAGAACGGACATCTTCAGTCAAAAAAGAATGCTGACGGAACGGTTCGGATTTTATTCACAGGCGATGAAAAAATCATAAAGCCGGGAGAAAAGTCAGAGTTTGCATTTGATATCTATATCGGTTCCAAAAGACTTGAAACTCTCAAAACAATTGGCAAGAAGCTTGACGCAGCCGTAGATTTCGGATGGTTTGATATAATCGCCAAGTTCTGTCTTCTTGTGATGAATATGATCCACAAGCTGATTCCAAACTATGGTATTGCTGTCATTCTGCTCACCGTACTCATAAAACTTCTTCTCTGGCCTCTTGGCAACAAAAGCTATAAGGCAATGGGCGCCATGAAGAAGCTTCAGCCTGAAATAAACAAGATCCGTGAAAAATATGAGCATGATAAGACAAGAATGAACCAGGAGATCATGGCCCTGTACAAGACTTACAAGGTAAATCCCATGAGCGGATGTCTTCCTCTTCTTGCCCAGATGCCTATTTTTATCGGTCTTTACCGAATGCTGTATGAATCTGTTGAACTCAGACATGCTCCTTTTTATGGATGGATAACCGATCTGTCTGCTCCAGACAGACTTTTTAATTTTAGTTTTTCAATTTGGGGCATTGACCCTCCGACAGGTATTCCTGTCCTCACCCTAATTATGGGCGTCACAATGTTTCTTCAGCAGAAGATGTCGCCCCCAGCTGGCGGAGATCCGATGCAGGCAAAGATGTTTCTGTATTTCATGCCTGTAATGATGACCTTGATATTTGTAAATTTCCCCGCAGGGCTCGTTCTTTACTGGTTGGTGAACAATATCATTTCAATTGCCCAGCAGTATTACACTCAGAAGAGTAATTCGTAAACCGGAGGCCGAAAGCCATGAAAGAAAACAAGATTTTTGAAGGCAAATCTGTTGATATAGCAATAGAAAATGCCTGCAAGGAACTGAGAGTATCAAAGGACCGTCTGAAATATGAAATTATCTCTTACGGTTCCACAGGAATTTTTGGGATAGTGGGAGTCAAAAAAGCCAAGATCGAAGTTGTTATGCCTGAAACGTCTGCCAAACATGACGATGAGCACCATGAAGCAAAGGCAGGCGCAAAGTCTCTTGTGGATGAAGCTTTCAGCAACGGCAAAAAGTCAAAAGCACCTATAGCCGCAAAAGAGGCCCTTCCCATTGAAACTGCGTCAGAATCAGATGATGATTCCGCATACGAGGGCTTTGATGATGATGAAGATGATGTGGATGAGCGCATGGCTGCGGCGGTCAATGAACTTTCAGACGAAGTTATTGAAAAGGGTACCATTGCGCTCCAGAAGATTGCAGACGCAATTACGGAAGATGCTTCGATAAGAGTGGTTAAAGAAAAGGATCGCCTTGTTTACAATATCGAAGGCGGCGATCCCTCTCTCTTGATAGGAAAGAGAGGTCAGACCCTTGAAGCAGTTCAGTATCTTATAGATAAACTCATCAACAGGAATGCGGATGCAAGGGTCAGGGTTCAGGTTGATGTCGGCGGATATCTTGAAACAAGAAAAAAGAATCTTGAAGGGCTTGCTTTGAGACTCGCTGAAAAGGCTAAGAAAACAGGAAAGCCTTCAACAATAGGTCAGATGACAGCCCACGACAGAAGAATTGTTCATCTTGCTTTGAAAGATGATCACGGCGTGCGTACCCAGAGCATGGGCGAAGGATATTACAGAAGGCTCGTAATTTTTCCAAAGAGAAACTCGGCTCGAAGAAGAAGGCCGGTTAAAAAGGCAGAACAGGCAAGCTAAAAATATATTTTTTGCTGAGTCCCTGTGTAATATTCGGGCAGATCGGTTAATATGAACGCCGGCAGAAAATTCTGCCGGCGTTTTTGTATTTATGAGATTTAATTCAGATATCTGTACAGTGAAAAAAATGAAAAATAATCTTACGGATTTTTCAACAATTGCAGCAATAGCCACTCCTCCTGGAAATGGCGGAGTCGGAATTATTCGAATATCCGGCCCTGAGAGTCTTTCGATACTCAGAAATATTTTCGCGGCTACATCCTTAGAAATAACCAAAACCGGAATTTTCGAATCTCACAGGATGTACCACGGTAGGATATTTGATCCATCCTGCCGAGAGGTCATTGATGAGGTTCTTGCCGTATACATGAAAGCACCGAGATCATTTACAGCAGAAAATGTCGTTGAAATACAAGGACATGGCGGATCATATGTCCTTGGCCGGATACTGTCCATAGTGATTGATCAGGGGGCAAGGATCGCTGAGCCAGGCGAGTTCACAATGAGGGCGTTTCTAAATGGCCGGATTGATCTTACCCAGGCAGAAGGTGTGCTCGATCTTATTGAAGCCTCGTCGGATCAGGCCCTTAAACTTGCGGCGAGCCAGATTGGCGGCGGAATCAGGGATAAAATAAAAGATCTTAGGGACAGGCTGCGCAATGTCCACGCAGGGCTTGAGGCTCTGATTGATTTCCCTGATGAAACTGAAGATGCCATGGAGCTTTCTGCCAGTGCAGATGAGGTGGAAAAAAATATCGTACCAGAAATGAAGGCTTTTCTGAAAACATATGAAGAAACCAGATTTTTGCGTGATGGCGTCAAACTGGTCATTGCCGGCCCGCCAAATGCAGGCAAGTCAAGTCTTATGAACGCACTTACAGGTGAAGAAAGATCCATAGTGACATCCATCCCAGGAACAACAAGGGATCTTGTCAGGGAAAGGCTTAGTCTTGCAGGCACACCCGTGCTTGTTACAGATACCGCCGGCCTCAGGGAGTCTGAGGACGAGGTTGAATCAATAGGCATCAGTCTTACAAGAAAGGCATTATCAGAAGCTGATGCCGTTCTCTGGGTTATGGATATCACAAAGGGAATTGATGAAAAAATGTCTGAAACAATCAGATCCTTTCCTGTTAAGCACGGAATACTTGTATGGAATAAGGCCGATCTGGCCGGGATAAAGCAACATGACAGCACAGGATTTGATAATATGCCGGGCATTATGGTTTCGGCAAAGACAGGGAATGGTCTCGAATTTCTGAAGCAAACAATGATTGAGCTTCTTTTGTCAGATTCATCCGCCGAGAAATCAGGGATTGCACTTAATTTAAGGCACAAGAACCTTTTGGAGTCGGCCATTTCCCATGCGAACAGATCCATCGAAGCCATAAGATTTTCGGGTTCTGTTGAGCTTGCAGCAGAGGATCTTAGGGAATCTGTGGGGGCATTGGACGCTATTCTTGGTGAGAATATGAAGGCGGATATCCTTGATGATATTTTCAGCAGATTCTGCATCGGGAAATAATAACAGGCGGTGTTCCCTCTAAATGATTGAATCCGAAGCACAATCATTTTTAAGTTTAATTCCCTTGGAGTGGTTATTCAAAAAGCGCCCCGCCGCTATTCAAATCAATGAGCCATTGAATAAAATTGGAATAATAAATACGGCCTGAAATGGATCTGCAAGGCCTTTCAAAAATATCCATATCCGTTATGTACCATATTTAAAAAAAAATCACTGAACATCTTGACACATTTCTGGCTATGATTAAATTAGTCTCAAAAGGGTTAGGTGGTAAAAACCTAAATATAATAATAGTTTATATTTTATAAGGAGGTTTTGTATGGCTATTGTGAGATGGGAACCATTCAGGAACGTGGCGACTCTTCAGGATAGAATTAACAGGATGTTTGATGATGTTTTTACACGCGCTGCCGCCGAAAATGACGACGAGGCTGTAGTCGGTGGATGGAGACCTTCTGTGGATATCATTGACAAGACAGATTCCATCGTCATAAATGCTGAGCTTCCAGGCGTTGCAAAGGAAGATGTTTCTGTGGAGGTTAAGGAAAATATATTGACCCTGAAGGGTGAGAGGAAAATCGAAAAAGAAGAAGCTGATGGACTCTATTACAGAAAGGAACGTTTATACGGAAAATTCCAGAGATCCTTTACCTTGCCAATGGAAACAGACAGTGAGAAAATTAAGGCTTCATTCAAGGACGGAGTTCTTAATCTTGAAATTCCGAAGCCAGAAGAGAAAAAACCAAAGCAGGTTACGATTAATATAGAATAGGGCAGATTCTGTCTGATCGTTGTATCGCACTGGGGCGGCATTTTTAAAATGCCGCCTTTGCTTTTTAAAAATTTTGTATATGATGCGTAGAAGTCATAATTTCAGGTTCAGAGGAGTCTTATGCGAAAAGAAAAAGAAGGTATATTCAGGGGATCGGCGTTGTCCTGGTACGATTCAGATAAAATCTGTCTGGTTACCATGGTGTTTGTGGCGGTTGTAAATTTTTTTGGGTGGTCAGGCATTTCCACTGCTTTTTCAAAGCCCGAGTGGATGGGCTACTGGCATTTGCCTGCTATATTGCTTGTGGCTAGTTCATTTGTGTTTTTATCGGTCATACGGCGTTTAATTGTCAGGCATTTATTGAAAAAGACCCGTGATTCTGATATTTTCTTATGATTTCAAGGAACTTGTGGACTATTCTTGCGGTCACGCCCCATACCTCAATTCCGTTTATGGAATATATAAGTTCGTAAAGGCTGGGCTCCCGATCTGCAAAATTATTCGATTCATGGATTTTTAAAAGATCTTTTACCTTTACCATAACCACCCTTGATATTTCAGACATATCATGGCTGATTTTGCTTTTTCCATTCCACATGCCGGCAAATGCCTCAAGTACCGTATTGTTGATTGTTTCGTAATATCCAAGTGAATCAATGCTTTCTACATCATGGGAAGGTATTGCGAGTTCTTCCTCTATTTCCCTGTAAGCGGCTTCAAGGGTTGTTTCGGCCTGATCGACATGTCCGCCCGGAAACGCAGGCTGGTTTCTCCATGGATAGCCTGGATTGTCTGCCTTCTGGATAAAAAGAACTTCCGGATCATCAATATTGGTAATAAGGAGAAAAACACTGGCCTTTTTTTTGTACTTCAAGGAAATGGAGGACTTGATTGTCTCGGCGCCGGATATTGAATCTGCAATAGTCTGAGTTGTGAGTCTTGTCATTTATCTTGATTCTCAAAAACCGGCTCCGGTTAATCAGCCGTAGCCGGTTTGCTTAAAAATTATTTTACCGCTTCTTTCAGGTTGGCAAGGAAGATATCCGCAGGCATTGCTCCTCTGAGAACCTTTAAAACATCACCTTTTGAATTCATGACTATATGGTGCGGTATGGACCTTGCGCCGTATCTGAGTGCCAGTTCCTTTTCCTGATCAATATCAACCTTTATGGAAACAAATCCGTCATTCAGAAGGCTGACAACTTCTTTATCCTGGAAGGTAGTCTGGGCCATCATCTTGCAGGGAGGGCACCAGGTCGCGTAGAATTCGACATAAACCGGCAGATCTTTTTCCTGGGCCTTTTTCATGCCTTCGTCATATTTCATCCATGCGACAAGATCCTGTTTTTGAGTTTTCCCTTTGGCATCGTCGTTTTTTTGTGAAGCCTCTGATTTTGGGGGCGCCTCAATTTTAGTCTGACCATTTGCAGAACTACCGTTTTCCTGGCATATTGATGGTGAAGCCGCCATTGTGAAACAGATGAAGGTCATGATAATATAGAAAACTTTTTTCATTATTGTCCGCCTATTAAAATTGTTATCATTGTCAGTTTGTCAGTAACGAGTGCTATTCCTGTCAGTATAAGTAATATTCCAGCAATCATATTGACATATCTGAGTACCTTCGATGCTTTTTTCAAGAAAGTCAGCACGAAGTTAATGAAGAGCGAGATTATCAGGAATGGGATTGCAAGTCCAGCCGAATAAACCGCAAGCAGTTTGACCCCCTGGATGGCAGTGCCCTCGCTGCTTGCTATGATTAACGTAGAGGCAAGAAATGGCCCTATGCAAGGACTCCACCCAGCAGCGAAAGCCATTCCAATGACAAAGGTTTCGAGTATGTGAACAGGACTGTCAGTGAGATGAAGGCGTTTTTCCATCTGGAGTATTTTTATGGGAACAAGCCCTGTCATGTGTATGCCGAGTATTATAATAACTATTCCGCCTAATACTCGAATAATATTAGAGTGGATAGTGACATACCCTCCAACAAAAGATGCGGATGCCCCCATAAGAATGAATATCGATGAAAAACCCAGGACGTAGGCTATGGTATATGTCACGGCTTTTTTGATTATTTTGTTGTCTCTTTCCTGGGTGAGTTCATCTAAGGAATAGCCGGTTATAAAAGTAAAAAAAGCCGGAAGAAGAGGAAGAACGCATGGTGAAAAAAAAGACATGATTCCATTCATAAAAGCCATGGGATAAGTTAGATTATCGTACATTTTTGTCCCTTTATAAAGCCCCGGATATAAATACCTGACACTTCAAAGATTCATGATTTGTCTATTTGGCCACATCAAAAAATGGTCTTTTGCGCGTTAGCTGCTTCAGCGTCGTACATGAATCCTCTTTATACCCCATAAACCAAGGTTTTTAGAGAGGTTCCGCTGATTCCCTTGAGATAACACATCAAAAAATCTATTTTTTTAGGGGCACCCTATGATTATTGCCAAGATAGCAAAAAGTCCGATAGTCTTCATTCCTTCTCTGGCCGGAATCCAGAATTATCTGAAAACACTGGATGCCGGATCAGGTTGGCATGACGCTGAAACCCTTTTTCTGACTTTTTGCGACTCCATCAAATATAATTGCTGTTCATAAAGCCTGTAAACTGTATTTCGGATACGGTCTGCTTATTTTGAAGTCAGTATTCATATTACAATCTGTTTGTTTCCTTTTTATGAGTACATTTAACATACTTGGTTACAAAATTTCAGAAGGTGAAATTCAAAAAAGTCATCTTGATTGAGAACATCAGATCTATCAATTGCTCAAGAGCTTGCTGAGTTCTTTTGATCTTGATGATGCAGCAATGATCCCTTTAACTATTTCTGTTTTAACGCCCGCTGACTCCATATGTTTTATTGCAGCTTCTGTTGTACCTCCTGGAGAGGTAACCTTTTTTCTGAGGGACTCCGGCGCTTCGTTCTGGGTTTCCATCAGTTTGACAGCTCCCTTTATGGTTTCTAAGGTCAAAAGAAGGCTTTCGTCATCGCTGAACCCAAGTTCTTTTCCCGCAGAAATCATGGATTCCATGAAATAAAATACATATGCAGGGCCAGAGCCAGACATGGCAGTTATCCCGTCCATATCAGGCTCGGAGCAGATCAGCGTTTTGCCCATTGATCCAAATATGTTCTTAACGGTTTCCGCGTCCAAGTCAGAAATATTCCGGTTAAAGCATATTCCCGTCATTCCGGCTCCGGCAAGTCCGGGTGTGTTGGGCATGACTCTTGACACAGGAAATTGCTTTTCATTTTTCTTTTCAATATTTGAATAAAGAACGCTTTCTATAAAGCTGATTTGTACTCCAGCGGCTATGCTAATGATGATTTTTTTCTCGGAGGTATTTGCTTCAGGTCTTATATCTTCAAGAATCTCTTTCATATTTTGAGGTTTTACTGACAAAATGATTACTTTAGAAGTCTCAAAGACTTCTTTATTGCTTGAAGCAGCTTTGATACCCAGGGATCTTCCGAGGTAATCAATCCTGTCCCTTGATTTGTCAGACGCAATTATGCATTCAGCTTTGCAGAGCCCGGTTTTAATAATCCCTGCCATTATGGCTTCAGCCATGTTCCCGGATCCAATGAAACCAATTTCTGTCTTCATTTATAAGCCCTTTTTATCATTTTCAGATTTTATTAACACAGGGCCATAATATTAGTGATACTCCTTGTGTCAATAAGTTTTTTGATTACCATTTTTACTCCGCCATGCTTATCTTAAGGCATGTGAAAGATTATCCAGATATGATGGAGGTGTAGCATGGCAAAAAATATGATCCAATTTCAAAAAGGAAAGAGTATTCACGAATTCCTGTCCGAATATGGGACCGAAGATAAGTGCCAAGACTCATTATTCAGACTTAGATGGCCGCATGGTTTTAGTTGTCCGAATTGCGGCGGTTCGAAATTTTGCGAGCTCAAATCAAGAGATCTGTACCAATGCCACAAGTGTCACCATCAGGCGTCGGTAAAGGCC
>NZ_AUEY01000040.1 GCF_000426225.1 Desulforegula conservatrix Mb1Pa | reverse complement strand
CTGGTTTCCAGCACGAACCCCATGTTACTGGAGGTGGTAAAGCAGCTGTAGAGCATCCATCCTTCAAATGGGTCAATATAATACTTGGTAACTTAAAAAATGCGCTCAAAGGTACTTATCATGCAATTAATCGCAAGCATGTTCCGCGGTACCTGGCAGAATTTCAGTACAGATTCAATCGCCGATATGATCTGCCGTCCATGATTCACAGACTGATTTATGTTGCTCTTAGGACTCCACCCATGCCATCAACCATGCTTTCTATGGCTGAAGCAGAGTGGTAATCAGAATAAGTTTTGTGTTATTGGTTGCCATTGCGAGAAGATATTTCTTGATTTATGGGGAACTCTCTTGAAAAGTGATTTGAGAGGCCTTTCCCAAACCTTCATGGTTTTAACCACGTGCAGGCATCTGTTTTGTGTTATTGCCGGGTTCGAAATCATGAAAGCCTTTGCAGGGCTTTTATAATTGGTGGAGTCGCAAAAAGTTTAAAAAATGCTTAAGCATCATGCCAGACTTGATCCGGCATCTTTGTAATATCAGTCACTTTTGGATTCAGGTCTGCTCCAGAATGACAGTAATAGAACTTTTTGCGACCTTGTCATAATTAAGCTGCCCATCTCCGTGCATGAAAAACAATGCCTCTTAATTTAAAATTCTGAATTAATTGTCAATTATTCATGGTCGGCTTGTCATTCTTTTAAAAAAATCACCGGCCTTTGCATAAGCGTCTTCCGCAATTTCAGGGATAAGGGTTTCAAGAAAAAGAAAGGCATGGATCATTTCGGGATATTCAACATATTCAACATGGACGCCTGTGCCGGCAAGGTGGAATCCATATTTCATGGAGTCACCAACCAGGGGGTCATATTCCGCAGAAATAATCAGGGTTGGAGGCACAGTATCTGTCGGCATGAACAGAGGGGATGCCTTTACTCGGTCTTCGTTATTCTTAAAATAATTTTCAAAATACCATGAAACCCTTTCAGTCTCCAGAAAATAGCCTTTTGAGTATTTGTTGTATGAGTTTGATGATTTTGTGTAATCAAGACTTGCATAAATCAGAATCTGGCCTGCCAATGGCGAAGTTCCGGCAACTATGCCTTCTGATGACAATGTTGCGGCAAATGTGCCGCCGCCACTGTCTCCTGCTATCACAACGACTTCATGATCAGCGTTAATGCCTTCAAGTACCTCATTCAATCTGCATAAGATTTCTCTGCTGTCGTCTAATCCGGCAGGATATGGGAATTCCGGCGCCAATCTGTAATCCACGGAAACAAGAACGCATTCGGCTGAAAGACACATTTTTCTGCATAAAACATCGTATGTATCTATGCTCCCACACATATGACCTCCTCCGTGGAGGAAAAGCATTACAGGCAATTTCTTCTCAGGAGAGAAATGATAAATTCTTACAGGAATAACTCTTCCATCGGCCTCAATATTTCTATCGACGGTGAGCGCAATTTCTGGGGATTCCCCAGCGTACGAAGCAAGAGCATCAAGGGCTTTCCTGGCAAGGGCTGGGCTTGGTTTTGTACCGTCCTGTTCCTGTTTTTTTATAAAGGCATTACATTTTTCAAGAAATGCGGACAACTCATTTAACCCCATACATCACCTCAATTGGAGATTGATTAACGCTGTTTAGCTAATAAAACATTGACAAATATTGAAAATTATGGTTCATGAAAGACAATCTGATTTTGTGAATTATAATTCACTTTAACATAACCCGGTATCAAAAAAATATGTCTGAGCTATCACGCAAGGAAAGAGAACTAATACAGAGAAAAAAATTCATCATGGATGTGGCGTTAAGCCTTATTTCAGAAAAAGGCTACCACCAGACCTCAATGAATGAAATCGCCCAGAAGGCCGAGTTTTCAGTTGGAACACTTTATAATTTTTTCATAAACAAAGAAGAATTATATAAAGCCATGGTAAACGAAAAGGCGTCCGAATTCTATGAAATTCTTAAAGATGTTCTCGACTCTCCTGGCTCCCCTGAAGAGATACTGAAAAGATGGGTTGACACCAAAATCAGACTTTATACTGAAAACAGGCAGTTTTTTAGTATCTTCTTTGTTGAAAGCATGAAAATCAATATCAGCCTGAGAGCGGCACTCACAGGAGAAATTCGCCAGCTTCACCAGGATATCAGAAAACGTCTTGCCGGAATTTTTGAAAAAGGAATCAAGGAAAAGATTTTCACCTATTTTGACCCATGGCTTCTTGCTCTTTCGCTAGACGGTATGGTCAACAGCATTCTTGTTTCTATAGTTGAACATCCTGACAGCATGGAAATTACCACAGACCTGATATTGGATATCTTTTACAGTCGCATCAAGACCAGATAGTCATTGAGTTCCTTCTTGCTAAAACAGGCAGGCCAGTCAAAGTCGTATATTATGCAACCATAACTCGGAGCTTTCCCGCGGGAAAGAGGCCCTCAAGTAGTACAAAAACATCTTTCTGGCAGTTCCTGATTAAAAAACAAACCGAAAACGCAGGGAAAGTTAAGTTTTACAAGGTCTCAAAAAGCCAGGTCTCGTCTTTCAGGAGCAGGCTGGATTCCATTAGTATCTGAAAATGCAAAGATGTAGTATCAACGAGCAACACCTTTCAGTTATGCCTGACACAGGCTTAAAATATTCTTCGCATACCATGGATGCCTGCCTTTTGCGGCGCACCCTTTCCGAAATTTATAATTAAAAAATAAGCTGGTTGCCATGAAACGTTTAATATTATTAAACATATGCCTCTTTGTTTTTAAAATCAGCCTTGCTTCGGCGCAGGCTGAAACATGCGTCAAATCTGAAAAAGTCGGCCTTGACCTGAAAAAAGCAGTGGAAATGGCGATTGAAAACAATCCGAGAATCATTGAGGCAAAAGAGTCATCATCTGCGGCTTCGCACAGTCTCGAGGCGACCGAAACGCTAAAAATACCAAAAATATCAGCCGGCTACAGCCTTACACAATTTGATGAGCAGCCTTATTCATCAGGCAGCGGAATGCGCATACCGGTTGAAGATAAAACAAATTTTTCATGGGATATAACTGCGGTGCAGCCCATTTTCACGGGTTTTGCTATAACCAGCCAATGCGGAATAGCCGGCAAAAATGTTGAGATATCCAGAAAGAATATTGATCTCGTTATAGCAGACTCTGCTTTTCAGGCAAAAAATGCCTTTATATCAAGACTTCTGGCCGAAAAGCTCGCAGGTGTTTCAAAGGATTCTGTCGAGAGCCTTAAGGCGCACGAAAGAGATGCCCGGAAATTTTTTGATCAGGGCATGATCCCCTATAGCGATGTGTTGAAGGCTCAGGTCGGCCTTGCCTCTGCCAGCCATAATCTGGAAAACGCAATGGCTGATTTGGAAATAAGCCACCAGAACCTTCTCCTTGTTATTAATATCCCTCAGAATCAGGATGTTGAACTCGTTGATATCAAGGGCCTCCCTGACAAGCCTGAATGGGCGGTTTATGACGAAAAAGCAGCTTTTGAAAGTCGTCCAGAAATGAGCATCCTCAGACTTCAGGCAGAGCAGATTGATCACCAGATTAAACTTGCCGAAAGCTCACTTTATCCCAGAGTTTCATTGCTTGGCAGATATGAACAGAACGGCAAGGATGCTGGAACTACTGAACATGATTACAGAAACAGATTCAATTCAAGCGTAAGACTTCAGGCTGACTGGACTCTTTTTGAAGGCGGCAGGGCCATCAAGGAAAAAAACGCGCTCAAGTCACAAAAGCGGGCAGTAATGCAAAAAATAACAGGTCTTGAGAACAGAATCCGCCTTGATCTTAAAGAATCTATGGCCAGATTGAGAGTTGCCGAAGCGAATTACAAAACAGCATCAGCCGCACTTAGCCAAGCCAAAGAGAATTGGAGAATCACAAATCTGCAATTTTCCCAGCAGATGGCGACAGCATCTGACGTTCTCGATGCCAGACTTTTTCTAAGCAAAACCGAAGGAGATTTTTACAGGTCAATGTACGGATGTCACATAGCACTTGCTGCCCTTGCACGAGCCCAGGGCAGGTATTGACAAGGTTGTAAAAAGTCAGGTTCTCGTCATTCTGGCGAAGGCCTGAATCCGGAAGTATCTGATAATATTTGATTAATGATCAAGTACGGCATGACGCCAATGACATTTTTTGACTTTTTGCGAGTCCATCAGGTATTGATTTCCGCCTATATTGGCAATGAACTCTTTGCTGAATAATTACATATTGAAAAAGATTCCGGGTTAACAGGAGCTTAAAAACATGCAGGAAAAGAAAATGAGGGGCGGAGTCGCTCTGGCAGCAGTGGTCATCATCTTTTGCGTGGTCTTTACAGCAGCCAATATAATTGTCTCGGCCGTGAAGAAAAAAAACGGAAAAATTGCGGAAGGCGAAGGTGTTCCAGTCGTGGCGGACGTTGCTGAAGAAGGAGAGATAACGGATATGATATCCCAGGCCGGGAATATCCAGTCCAGATCATCAGTTGACGTTTTTGCTAAAGTACCTGGCAGGACTATCAAGGAAATTCTTGTTGAAACCGGAGTCCATGTAAAAAAAGGGGATGTGATTGCCCTTCTTGAAAACGAAACTGTGGTTGCAAAGCTTGAAGAAGCAAAAGCAGAGCTCGAGGCAGCAGAGGCTGGGGCAAGGGGGGCGGAAGCCAATCTTGAAGTGCTGGAAAAAGACAAGGGCAGACTGGAAAGTCTTTTAGCCGAAAAAGCGGTGGCGGCAAGACAGGTTGATCAAGTAATCGCCCAGTACAAATCAGCGTCAGAAAACAAAAAAGCCGCGCTGGCAAAAATAGAAAAAGCAAAAGCTGCGATCAGGCAGCTAAAGATAGCAACTTCGGATCATATAATAACAGCTCCGATATCCGGGGCTGTGACAAAAAGATATGTGGATCCAGGGGCAATGTCTTCCCCAAATATTCCTGTTGTCAGAATATCAGAAGAAAAATCCTTAAAAATCGTCACCACAATTACTCAAAAGGACCTTCCAAAAATAAAAAAAGACATGAAAGCCTTTGTGTCCATCGATGCCTTTCCTGATGAAAAATTCGAAGGTAAGATCGACATAGTATCAGATGAAGTCAAGCCGGAAAGCCGGATGAGCGAAATAGAAGTCAATTTGGATAATAAAAACTCAAGGCTCAAACCCGGAATGTTCGCTGAAATATCCATCATACTTGGAAAGAGGCAGGGAACTCTGATTTCGAACGACGCACTTCTAAAACTACCTGGAACAGGCAGTTTTTATGTCTTTGCCATAGAAAAAGGTAAAGCTGTTCAGAAGAATGTGGTCGTGGGAATACAGGAAAAAGACAGGGCTGAAATTCTTTCAGGAATAAAAAACGGGGAGAAAGTCGTCGTCCAGGGTCATAACCGTCTGAGGGACGGAGATACTGTCAAAATATCGGAAAAAGGCAAGGAGGCCTCCTGATGAGGGTATCTGAATTTGCAGTAAAACAGCCTGTTGCCACATGGATGCTCTTTCTTGCCTTTCTTCTGCTTGGTGGTTTTTCAGCTACAAGACTTAATATAGACATGCTTCCCCATGTAGAACCACCTGTAATTACGGTAATTACCACATGGAAAGGTGCGAGCGCGTCCGATGTTGAATCTGAACTGACTGAAATTGTCGAAGATGTTCTTAGCAGCGTCAGTAACCTTGACTCACTTAATTCAAAATCTCAGGATTCTCTTTCCATGGTTGCATGCAAGTTTGCCTGGGGGACGAACCTTGATACAGCAGGGAATGATATCAGGGACAAGCTGGAATTTGTTAAAAGACATCTTCCCAAAGACGCTGATCCGCCCATGCTTTTCAAATTCAGCAGCGCAACAGCCCCTGTTCTTACATTTACCGTCACAGCGGATAAAAGTGTTCCGAGGCTTTATCATCTGACTGATACATATATCGGCGATGCACTGAAAAGAGTCGCCGGGGTGGGCGCTGTGCTTCTTTACGGCGGGCTTAAAAGGCGAATCAACGTCTATTTTGACAGAGAGAAGGTGGAAGGCCTCAATCTTTCCATCCAGAAAATAAACCAGGCCCTTGCCATGGAAAACATCAATATTCCTGCCGGAAGCATTAAAACAGGAGGGATGGAATATTTCATGAGGGTTCCCTCCAGATTCAAAACAGCAAAAGATGTTCAGGACACGGTTGTTGGATCATGGAAGAGTAATCCGGTTTTTTTGAGGGATGTCGCAAAAGTGTCTGATGACTTTGAACCGCCCGAATTCAACGCGTGGGGGGATGGAGAATCAGGGATTGTTGTAATGGTTCAGCGGCAGGCAGGTCAAAATACTGTCGAAGTCATTGATAAAATCAAATCACGTCTTGAAAAATTGTCAAAAGAACTGCCACCGGATGTAAAAATCAATATAGTTTCTGACAATTCCGAAGACATTCTTAATTCTGTAAGAAATCTGACAGACTCCCTGTTGTGGGGAATTATTTTCGTCATAATTGTCACGCTCGCTTTTCTAAGAAGAATTAAGCCGTCTGTTATCATAACCCTGATGATCCCGTTTTCCATGATTGTTGCTTTTATATTCATGCTTCTAAACGGAGACACAATAAACCTGATTTCACTTATGGCCCTTGCCATAGTATCAGGAATGGTTGTTGATAATGGTATAGTCGTACTTGAAAATATAATAAGGCATTTTGAGTCAGGGTCGAGTCCGTATATTGCATCTGTTGAAGGTGCTGCTGAAATGTGGCTCGCAATCACAGGCTCTACCCTGACAACAGTAATTGTTTTCATTCCGCTTATGTTTTTATCAGGACTTGCCGGGATACTTTTTAAGGTGCTTGGCTATGTTTTGACCGTTACTCTGATTGCCTCCCTATTTACAGCCCTTATGATAGTTCCGATGATGTGCTCCAGATGGCTCAAAAAACCAGATCCTGAAAAAGAAATTAAAAAACGTGGAATAATAAACAAGCTGGTAAGAGCGAGTGAAGAGGGATTCAGGCATGTTGACAATCTTTATCAGAAAAACCTGGAATGGGCGATTTCCAACAGACGCCTCACAATAGTAACCGCAGTGGCTATTTTTGCAAGCGGCCTATCGCTCGTTCCTCATCTTTCCACGGCATTCTTTGCAAAACCGGATACAGGCGACATTTCCATCAGATTCAGACTCCCCGAAGGAACCAGAATTGAGCAAACAGATGAAGTTGTCAAAACAATCATGAAAGAGGTTAATACCCTCGTCAAGCCCGAGGAGATAAGGCATTATTTCGCCACAGACGGCAAAAGCGAAGACGGTTTTGCTGTCGCATTGGGTTTTGAACAGGGGCCTAATGTCGGCCAGGTTTCATTCAAACTGGTTGACAGAGACAAGAGACAAAGAAGCGTTGATGACATCGCCGAAATACTAAGAAAAAGGGTCAGCAAGATTCCTGGAATTTCATGGGTTCAGGTTCTTGCCCAGAACAAGACCATGAGCGCTCTCATGGGCTCAAACAACAAGCCTCTTGCAGTGGAAGTGCAGAGCATCGATTCTGAAGGAGGCTCTTTATATGCTAAAGAACTCTCTCAAAGACTTTCAAATGTTAACGGAATTGTTGATGTGAGTACCAGCCAGAAAGATCCGCGTCCAGAAATATGGATAGAGGTCGACAGGGTCAAGGCTGCGGCCCTTGGCCTTAATTCGGCGCAGATAGCTGCTTCTCTCCGTAATTATTATTATGGGTACGAGGCCAGTGAATTAAGGGACAGCGGCGAGAGATTCGACATATTTACAAGATTCTGTACGGCTGACAAGGACAATATAGATGCAATCCAGGACATCCCTTTATTTACTCAGGACGGAAGAATGACAAGGCTCGGCAATGTCGCACGGCTTGTTCATGGTCAGGGGCCAATTGAGCTTGAAAGAAAAAACAGACAGAGAATAATCAAGATCGAGGCCGACATTTATAAAATCACCCTTGGAACCGCAAAATCAGAGGTTAAAAGAATAATCTCTGAAATAGGAACTCCTCCAGGAGTAAGCGTATCAATGGGCGGTGACGTGGAAGAGCAGAAAAAGGTTTTCAAGGATCTTCTACTGTTTCTGGTTCTTGGATTCATACTTGTTTACATGGTCATGGCTGCGCTGTTCAGAAATTTCAGAGATCCATTCATAGTAATGTTTGCAGTGCCATTTGCATTTACCGGAATATTCTACGCATATTTTTTTACTGGCACCGCCCTCGGAGTAATGGCTTTCATGGGTATAATAATGCTCATGGGTATTGTGGTGAACAATGCTATTGTTCTTATAGATTACATACATCTCCTTGAAGACAGGGGATATGAGCTAAAAGAAGCAATCACACTCGGATGCAAGAGCAGGCTGCGGCCGGTTCTCATGACCACTCTGACCACAATTTTCGGCATGATCCCAATGGCGTTCAGCAGAGGAATTGGAGCAGAAACATGGAATCCCCTTGGAATAACCATGCTTGGAGGACTTTCTGTTTCAACCCTTGTGACATTGGTGCTTATTCCGACAATATATTATTCAATGGAATTGAGAAGGCTTAAGAAGATATAATTCCAATTTTGACAAGGTAGCAAAGAATCCGGTTCCAGTCATTCCGGCGCGGCACGGGATATAAAAGTATTTGAAAATACTGTATGCCTGATCAAGTCCGGCATGACGCGTCGCCTTTTTTGATTTTTTGCGAGACCATCAATTACAAATAAAGATTGCATAGATTTGCGTGGCCATTCGGGCCGCTTTTTTTTATTAAAAGTATTAAACACTTAACGGGAACATTGTCATCTTTAAAGACCGTAGACCTGGATTTTTCTCATAAGTGTTGACCGGGAAATCCCTAACAGTTTTGCCGCTTTTGTATAATTCCCTGAGACATTTTCAAGCGTATGTTTAATATGGGACATTTCCATCTGTTTAAGCGAAACATGGCAGGAATGATCAAGGGATGGCGTCCGACTGTATTTTAAGTAACAATTTGTTTTTATTAAAGAAGAAGGTTTTATTTCATCTCCGGTTCCGAGGATAACAGATCTCTCTATGATATTGCTCAACTCCCTTATATTGCCAGGCCAGCTGTAGGCCTGTAATTTCTCAATTTCGTTGATGGCAATTTTTAAACTTTTTTTCCTGGAAAACTTGTTCATGAAATGTGCGGCAAGCCCGGGTATGTCGTCAATGCGCTCCCTCAAAGGAGGAACATGAACAGGAATGATATTCAATCTGAAATACAAATCCTTTCTGAATAATTTTTCCATCAGAGCTTTTTCAATTTCCACATTTGTGGCTGCGATGATTCTCACATTTGTATCAATCATCTTGCTGCCACCTATTTTTTTATATTTCTTTTCATCAAGAACGCCAAGCAGTTTGGATTGAACAGAAACTGGCAATTCCCCAATTTCATCAAGAAGAAGAGTTCCTCCTTCGGCAAGTTCAAAAAGCCCTTTTTTTGATTGAACAGCGCCTGTGAATGCGCCTTTTTCCAAACCGAACAATTCTGATTCTATCAGATTTTCTGGTATTGCCGCGCAGTTTACCGTTAAAAAGGGCTTGTCAGCGCCTGGGGATTCATAGTGGATGGCTTTTGCTATTCTGTTTTTCCCTGTACCTGTTTCGCCAGTTATAAAAACAGGAGAAAGGCTTCCGGCAGCGCAAGCGATGAGCTTTTTCAGGTCCTCTGCAACATGTCCTGAACCAACAAGACAAGCCCCTAATGTTTCAAGCCCTTGAGTGTATTCATGAATCTGGGCTACCTTTTCAAGGTCAATAGTTCTAATCATCCTTAAAATAGACATGGACAATTCTTCGGGGTCAAACGGCTTTGTTATGTAATCGTGAACCCCCTCCTTCAGTGCATTGACCGCTCCTTTTAGATCCGGGAATGCAGTTATGAAGATAATTTTAGTCTGTTCGTTTTTTGAAATGATTGTTTTATAGATATCCGTACCAGGGATGTCCGGTAGCTTCTGGTCTAGCAGAACTATATCCATTTTTTTTTCAGAGCAAATTTCAATCCCTCTTTGTCCTGTGTTTGCCAAATGGATTTCAACAGGAATACTTGACAGATATTCCTTTGCAGAATCGCAGAACAGACGGTCATCATCAATGATCAAAAGCCTTTTTTTAGCAGCAGTTGCCAATCTTGTCCTCCGGAATAAAAATCATTGCGCTTGTCCCTTTGTCCTTTTCACTCAGGATCTTGATTGTACTGTTCATTTTTGAAAGCATTTTCTTCACTATCACAAGTCCCAGACCTGTACCGTTACGCTTGGACGTATAGAATGGTTTAAAGAGATAAGAGTGCTCCTCAGGCGTCATGCCACATCCGTTATCCGAAATTTCAATTATGAAAAGTCGTGTTTTTTTCTCCAGTTTCAGAATAATGACAGGGGACTCAATTTCGGAAAGCGCATCAACCGCATTAGTGACAAGGTTCAAAAGCACCTGATGCAAGGCTCTTGGGTCGGCATAGGCATGAGCAGGCTCTGGCGCCAATATTTTTTTTATGGTGATGTTTTTCTCAAGAAAATCCTCTTTGATCAGACCTGTAAAATTATTAAGAAAGTCATTGAGATTTATTTTTTTTATATCAAGATTTTCAAACATGCTGAAATTCTTAAGAGCCTTGAGAAGGTATTCAACCCTCAGAACCTCCTCAAGGGATCTTTCGGTGAATTCCTTGATCATCTCAATAGTATAATTATTGATATTGTTATTAAGAACTGTCAGAGCCATTTTGATCGAATTGATTGGATTCCCTATTTCATGGCGGATCCCCGAAAAAATGTAACCGATATTGGTCATCAAGTTAGCTGCTTCTGCTATGGATTCCAGTCGTTTTTTATTCGTGATGTCCCGCGAGGTCGAAACAAAATTAATGATCTGCTTCTTTTCATTTTTTACCGGAGTGATCACCACATCTTCTTCATACATGGTAGCGTCTTTTTTTCTGCTTATAAGAACGCCGCTCCAGCTTAGTCCTTTTTCCAGTGTTGTCCGGATGTGTCTGAAGAATTCGTTTGTGTGCTTGCTGCTCGCAAGAAAACTGTAGGGCCGCCCGACTATTTCGCTTCCTGAATAGCCTGTCATCTGTTCAAAAGCAGGGTTAACATATTGAATAATTTCATCCGTATCCATGATAAGGATACTGTCCGAGGACTGCTGTACCACGGTACTGAGGCGCTGGTATTTCCGTTTTGAATTTTCCTGTTCGGATATATCAAGAAAATAGACTATTACCTGTTTAACATTTCTCCCTTCAGAGTCCATCACAGGAAATGCGTGAACCTCGTTCGTCATGTTCCTTTCAAAATCATCTTTATAATGATGCTTCATCATGACCGGCTTTTTAGTCTCAATTACAGCCTTAACAGGGCAAGAGTCTTTCCAGCACGGATGGGGACGGGAATTTGCCTGGTCTGGTTCGCTGCAACAAATCATTTCCTTGAGCCAGTTTTTTCTTGCCGATGAGTTTGCGATTGTAATCGTGTGATTTTGAGCTTCTACCACTATAAAAGGGTGTGTCAATGACTCAAGTATGGACATGAGAAAATCATTTTGCACCTTAAGCCGGAAAGCGGCCTGCTGGCGTTCAATAGAGTAACGGATTGAGCGCTCAAGAAGGAATTTTTCTATTTTCCCTTTGATAAGATAATCTTGAGCTCCTGATTTTAATGCAAGAACAGCCGTGTTTTCATCATCCTGGGAAGTGATGATAATGACCGGCGTAGTTGGAACAAGGCTCCTTATGGTCATCAAAGACACGATGCCATTGCTGTCAGGTAAATTCAGGTCAAGAAGTATGGCATCAAAGACAAAAGCCCCCAGTTTTTTAATCCCTTCTCCGAGAGTATTGGCCCACTCTATCGAATAAGTGACGTTGCTTTTGGCGAGAAGTTTACTTGTTAGCTTGAAATCAAAGGGATTATCTTCAATAATCAGAATTCTGCAATCTTCATCGTTCATATTCTGCCCGGCAATATCCAAGTAAAGATATGTTATGGGAAAAAGTCGTAATATATCTGATTTTTAAGTTTAAAAATAATATTGAGGCTGTGTTTAAGTAGATAATTAATTATTAAATATATGATATTGCCTGATGAATAACAAGCATGATCTCAAGTCATTGTAAAATGGATCTCTTCCAGAAGCGTTTCTCTTGAAGGTGACCTTGAAATTTGACAAGGTCGCAAAAGCTCGGGTTCTCGTCATTCCGGCGAAGGCCGTAATCCAGAAGTATCTGATAATACTGGATGCCGGATCGAGTCCGGCATGACGCTGAAGCCCTTTTATGATTTTTTGAGAGACCATGAAATTTAAGGTTCAGATAGTTCATAATGGCGACTGATCTATAACAAATCACTATTCCAAAACAAACTACCTGAAATGAGTCAGAATTATAGTTTAATCAAAGATTTACCTACCTCAAAACAAGCGCAGGCTTGAATTTTGACAAGGTTGCAAAAAAAACTGTTACTGTCATTCCTGCGCAGGCCGGAATCCAGAACTGGTTGAAATTACAATGATGCCGGATCAGGTCAGGCATGAAGCTAAAGTCATTTTTGACTTTAGCGAGTCCATCAAGTTTGGCTGTTTGCGGTCATTGGCATGTATTTAGCATTATACCCGAACATATTAGGTCTGTGTTCGAAACCTTTAATATTAAAGGCAATTGGTATGAAAACCGTTCTGATCATTGATGACGAGAATTCTCTGCTTTTCAGTATGAAAAAAGGTTTTGAGCCTTTCAGCGATGAGTTGAATATAATTACGGCTGAAAACGGGATCGAAGCAATCAAAATACTTGGCTCCAAGGAGGTCGATCTTGTTGTTACCGATCTTAAAATGCCTGAGATGGATGGATTTGAAGTCCTTGCACATATTTCAGAATACTATCCAGGCCTTCCGGCGATGGTCATGACTGCTTTCAACACTCCGGAAATTGAAAGCAGGCTTAATCCTGAACGAACCATGACAATTTTTGAAAAACCAGTCAATTTCAATGATTTTGCAAAAACAATAATCGAAACAGTACGCAATAACTCACATGAATGCTCATTTGGCATTTCTCTTTCAAGTTTCATGCAGCTGATTCATTCCGAACGTAAGACCTGCCTTCTTGAAGTTAAGGTACAGGAAAAAATCGGCCATGTTTATTTCGAGGGAGGAGAACTGATAAATGCCGTGTTTTCAGGCGTGAAAGGAGTGGATGCAATATATGATCTTCTGGAATATCAGGATATTCAAATAGGTTTCAAAAAAATTCCCCAAAAAAAAATTAAACGGATCATTCATTCAAATCTCATGCAGATTCTCATGGAAGGCATGCAGAGGATGGACGAACGCAGGGCTGCGGAGATACGGGAACAGGCGACCGTAAATCAAATAAATGAATGTGAAGAAAACCTGGAAAACACTTTAAAGGATGATCATCTGCAAGGTGATCATGATTATAACCGGAATCCCATAATAAAAGGAGTTAACAACATGGCCAGTATCAAAGAATCATTGGACAAATTCAAGGCCGTTGACGGTTTTATGGCTGCGGGCGCTTTTTCTCCACATGGGGAGCTTGTAACGGAATTAAATATAGCCGGAGTAAACCTGGCAGAACTTGGAGCCCTTGCAAACGATGTCTTGCTGAAAGCTCAGAAGGCGACGGAAATTATGGGTGTAGGCAGAGGTCAGCTTGTACATATTGAGGCGCCCAAAGCTCATATTTTTACGCGTTGTCTGAATGAGTCCACAGATTATGCTGTCACGGCAGCAGGAAGAGCTCATGTTCATGTAGTTATTGTCATAGACAAGGAAGGGAATGTCGCAATGTCAAAAATGAGGCTTGAAACCATCATAATGGAAATTGCCGAGCATTTCAGATAAGCTTGACTAAGTCTCAAGGCAACGGTTTCTGTTGAAGCATGCAGGGAATAGGATTTATCATCTTAAACATCTCTCTTCTCAGGAAGAGATGCGGATTAAAGAATCATGTTAAAAGAAACTATATACAAGCCTGGACATTCGGCGCAGGTCAGAATTGATCTGCACGTGCATACAGCTTTCGGTTCAGCCTGCGCCGAGCTGCACAATCCGGAAACTATTCCCGACACCATGGATAAAAAAGTTCTAAATGGCATTGTCATAACAGAACACAACAGGATGTGGCCAGATGAGAGGATTAAAGAGATTAACAGGCGTCTGCCGCAAGGACGAAGGATTTATTCTGGTGTTGAAGTAAGCACCTCGCTGTTCCATGTAATTGTCATTGGCCTTGATAATTCAAAGGGAATTTATCCTGGGATTGAATATGAAAGGTTGATTGCTCTGGCAAATGAAAACCAAGCCGTCACCATCCTCGTCCATCCCTATCACACCTCCGGCTGTCTGTGTTCTAACAAGGCTTTTGTAAGCGGGGTTGACAGCATAGAGGTTGCATCGACAATGACACGGGACGACATAAGAACAAAAACCATTACCCTTTGCCTATGTATGGGGCTGGTTCCTGTTGCGGGAAGTGATGCCCATTGCAGCGAGAACCTTGGCAAAGTTTACACGTGTTTCCCCCATCTTCCTGACCACGAAAAAGATCTTGCGGAAATGATAAAAAAAGGCATGGTAACACCCATGACCAAGGAAGGAAATGTAGAAACGGTGATTTTATGATAACTGACATCAATCTCGACAAAGGCCTTATGAATATTTTTGATGGCAGGGTTATTTTCACCGAGACAATCATTCCTTCTGACTGCACAAAAAATCCTAACTCCACTTATAAACCAGAGTATGACTGGCTTTTTACTTACGAACGGATTATAGCCGGAGTTCTCGACCCCTGGATGTCACACCTGAGATTTGAACTCATTGGTGACAAAGGAATTATATGCGAAGCTCTTTCAAATGCATTCTGCCACGGCCACAAAAAAGACCCAACAAAACCGATTGAACTGAATGTCTATCTCGGAGAAAAAGGCCTTATCATCAGAATAAAGGACACCGGTACAGGATTTGAAATTGATAGGGTCATGGACCGGTATATAAAGGGGAAAGCCTATTTTCACATGGCTGGAAATGGCTTAAAACGAATGATCGATAGCCGGGATTTCCATATTTTTTTCACGGACAATGGCACCGGATTCAATCTCATGTATTTGTTCAATCAATCACGGCCTTTTATCAGCAGCGTCAAGGTGGTAAAACCATATAAGCTTTGAAGGTGCCCAATCCTTGAAGGTTGGGCACAAGATTGTCAGATATAGCCTTTTTCCTTCAGCCTTTGGCCCATGGTTTCGGCAAGAGCCATGAGTCCTGTCAAAGGCCTTATAAAGACTTCGAATTTATGAATCTTCCAGTTTTCATTAAACTCAATTAGATCGATTCCCTTTATTCCCTTTTCACCGACATTTGCGCTGAATTCAAGTGCCCACCTGCGATCAGGAGTAAGTTCACGATGATAGGTGAAATTATCAAAAACCTCTATTACAGTGCTTAGAATTGCCACGGCCTCAATTTTTGTGGTTTTGGGCTTCCACAAGGCAGGGGAGTAAAAGACAATGTCGTCAGCCAGCATTTCTTCAAGACCCGCCATATTCTTGTTAAAAACCACATCGTGCCATTTTTCGAGCTGTGTTTTAATCATTTCTTCCATTATGCCACCTTAAAATGTCTGAATGTTTTCAAATTAATTATTTATCTCAAGTACAGATAGTCAAAAAAATATGAAGCGCAAAATAAAAAAGAATCCCAAGCCTTATTTATAAAAATGAAAAGGCCTGAAATTCCATATGAGTATTTGTACAGATAAAAATTATTATCTCTGTACATAAGGGATTTTTGCAAATGCTTCCTCAATCGTTGTGACACCTTCCTCTATTTTTTTGATTCCATCTTCGAACATTGTCGTAAAACCTTCGGCCTTGGCAGCTTCCCAGAGAGCCTCCTCACTGAAGTCGCCTGAAAGAGCCGATTTTATCCTGGGAGTTGCAGGAAGAAGTTCAAAAACTCCTATTCGCCCCCAATACCCTGTCTGTCGGCAATGATCACAACCAGCTCCCCTAAAGCATCTTGATATTACAGGCAGGTGAGAAGCCTTATAAATTGAAGGGACATCGATCTCCACCCTGCATCTGGGGCATATCTTGCGAACGAGCCTCTGGGCCATGATTCCTATTACTGTTGAAGCCACAAGGAATTTTTCAACGCCTATATCTATAAGTCTGGTTAGGGTTGAAACAGCGTCGTTGGTGTGCAGGGTCGTAATGACCAGATGGCCTGTCAGGGCCGCCCTTACAGCTATCTGGGCGGTCTCGAGATCTCGTACCTCTCCAACCATCATGATGTCAGGGTCCTGTCTGAAAAAAGCCCTTAAAGCCACAGGGAATGTAAGCCCTACGGCCTCATTAACCTGGGTCTGGGTAATTCCGGGCATATTGAATTCTATCGGATCTTCGACACTCACTATGTTCTTCTGTTCAGAAACAAGCTGATTGAGTGATGCGTAAATAGTAGAGGTTTTACCACTTCCGGTGGGGCCTGTAATTATTATTACACCCTGTGGGTTTGCAATAATTTCTGAATATAGCCTTTGAATTCTGTCTGGCATACCAACATCATGAAACTTGATAAGCCCCATGGATTTATCCAGAATTCTTATTACTATAGTTTCACCATAAATTGAAGGAAGGGTCGAAACCCTGAGATCGACTGTGGAGTCCTTGTATCTTATGGATGCCCTTCCGTCCTGGGGGGTGCGTCTGTTTGTTATATCAAGGTTCGAAAGAATTTTTACCCTTGACACGACGGAATCCATGATTTCTTTTGGATATTTATGAGCCTCGACAAGCTCACCGTCAATCCTGTACCTGACCCTGACCTGATTCTGACCGGGCTCAATATGTATATCGCTTGCCCTTGATTTGACGGCGTCCACAAAGATCATGCTTACAAGTTTTATGATCGGAGGAGTAGCGCTGAGGCGTATAAGGGCTTCAGCTTCGACATAACGATGGTTTTTCTCCTCCTCCTCTTTTAAAAATTCCACTTCAGAGTGTGTGGGAATTTCTTTTATAAGGCTCCATATCTGCTCGCTCTTTCCGTAATTTCTTTCAACCGCAGCCATTATCGAGGTTTCTGTTGAAAGGACTATATCGATGTTGAGGCCTGTTCTAAACTTCAGATCATCCACTGCCCCAAGATTGAGAGGGTCGGAAACAGCTATTTTCAGCCTCTTGCCTTCAAGCTCGACCGGAATTATAACCTCTTTTTCCGCCATCTTTTTTGGAACAAGATTCATCAGCTGCTCGGTAAGGGTAAGCTCTCCACAGTCAACAACCTCGTAATCAAATTTTTCTGAAAGAGTCTGAATTATTTCTTCCTCGGTCAGATAACCAAGGCCAACCATAATAATACCAAGCTTTCTCTTGTTTGTTTTCTGGAGAGCAAGGGCTGTGCCGACCTGTTCGTCTGTGACAAGGCCTTTTTCAATAAGAATATCACCTATTTTGCGTTTTATCATATGGTCCCCTCCGCGCGTGAACAATCCGAAAAAGAACTGAATCAAATATGACAAGGTCGCAAAAAGTCAGATTTAATTCATTGCGGCGCAGGCCATAATCCAGAAGTGTCTGAAAATACTGGATGCCGGATCAAATCTGGCATGACACCGTCGCTTTCATTTGTCTTTTTGCGAGTCCATCAAATCAGAATAAAGATATGCTTATGGAGATCGAAATAAAAACATAAAGACACCATCTGATAATGGTTAAAAATGACAATCCACAGGATTTATAATAGTTTTTTGAACATTTTTAAGCAAGTTGATTCAAAGTTGACTTCAATTTTTATTCCGAGTCTGACCACCGAAAACATCTTTATCAATGCCTTTATTCGGGATGAAGGCCTTAAAACAAAAAAACCGTTATTTGCTCAGACTATCTTTTAAAACCCTCCTTGAAAAAATTTTGAAACAGTATAGATTTGTCATTTCTTTAAGAGTCTCTATGGAAATTGTTTTTTTCAGACGTCCGGCAATAAGCATGAATCAAAAAATAATTTTTCAAATAACTCTTTATTAAAACTTTTTTTAAGGATTACAGATGGGCCTACTTTCCGGAAGTGTTTCAATAAACCGTTACAAAATAGAAGGACAAATTCCCGAGAATCTAATCGAGACAGTCAAGGAAGGACTGAAAAAACACAGATTCCCTGAAATAGAGGATGACACGGCAGAATTCATGTCTGGCTGGACAAGTTTTTCAAATTCTTTTTCTGCCGATTTTGAGGCCGAGAAGTTCCAGATCATGCAGTTTTTTGTTTTTTCCGTGAGGATAGACAAGAAAACAGTGTCTTCAAAGGCAGTAAAAAAACATGTCGCGATTGAATCAGCCAGAAGGCTTTCAGAGTCAGGCAAAACTTTTCTATCAAAGGCAGAAAAAAAAGAAATCAAGGAAAGCATTATTAATATGCTGATGTCACGCGTACCATCAAATCCTGACATCTATGATCTAATGTGGGATATGGAAAAAAATGAAGTCTGGTTTTTTACTGGACTCAAGGCCGCCGGAGAGGAATTAGAAACCCTATTCTCAAAATCATTTGGACTGAGACTGGTTAGGCTTTTTCCTTATTCCATGGCTGAGCTTTGCTGTGATTTCTCACCACAGGAAAAAGACGCTTTTCTTAAACTTACCCCCACATCTTTCAGAATATAAATGGAGCAGATATAATGCTTGATATAGCGGTAGCCTATAATAAATACAAATTTGTCGGTCAGGAATTCCTCACCTGGTTATGGTATATGATTGACAACGAAATTGGCATTTTGACGGCTGCAGAGCCAGACATGGAATCCATTGCCATCGGCAACAAGGTAGTCTTTGAAAACAGAAATCTCAAAGATACTGTGGAAGTCATAACCATAAAAGGTGACGAGGCAGATCTCGCCGAAGGTTCAATAGCTCTCAGTAAAGGAGCCACGGTTTCCGAGATGAACCTTGTCATAACTTCCAATGACAGCCAGTGGAGATTTGGAATAAAAGGTGAAAATCTGTCTTTGTCGTCACTCAAGGTTCCTGAAACTGGCAACATAGAGAATAAGGAAGATGAAGAAGACGGCGCTGTTCTTGAAAAAATATTCCTGTGTGAAAAAGCTGTCAACATAATGGAAGGCTTATTCAAGCTGTTCATAAAACTGAGGATTTCGGAAGACTGGCACAGAAATACAGTCCCAGCGATGCAGAAATGGATCATAGGTAATAAAAACGTATAAGTCAGGAATACTTGAATGTCTATGCAACAATCTGAAAAGAAAGAGAATGATGGAAGCATCTGGAATAAGAGCAATGTTATGCCGATCTTTAACAAAGTGCTCGCATGGGGTACTCTTTTTGCGGCACTTTATATCCTGAGATCTTTTTTTCTACTTGTTTTTTTCACATTCGTCTTTGCATACATTCAGACTAGGGGCGTAAAGAGACTCGAACGATTCGTCAGAAACAGGACATTGAGAGTTCTTATAATGGCTTCACTCATACTTGGAATTCTGACAGCTGCGGGCATTTTTCTTGTGCCAAAAGTCAAGCAGCAAACTGAAATATTTGTGTCAAAGTTCACCGAGTACGTAGCAAGAATGGATCAGGAGCTTTTTATATTTGGGGCGAAATATCCCATAGTCAAAGAAATAATCCCCCAGCTGAAAACTGATGAAGTTACAGAGTTGACAGCAAAGGCTCCGGTTGCGAAATCACCTACAATGGCTCTTCTCCAGCACCTTGCTGGCCTTGGAGAAGAAGCCCCGGGCCTTAAAAACATGAACCAGGTGCTGGAAAGATTAGGCGGCATAAGCGGCAGAATAGCGTCTGCTAGCTCAGCCTTTTTGCTGTCTTTGCTGTTTTCGTTTCTTATTGTCCTTGATATGCCTAATCTGCGGGAAAATGTAGCTGAGCTAAAAAAAACAAAACTCAGCTTTATTTATCTTGAAGTATCAGAAAACATAAGGGATTTTGCCAATGTTCTCGGCAGATCCCTTGAGGCCCAGCTCATAATTGCCATCATGAACAGTTTTCTTACAGCCATAGGGATATCGATCCTTGGACTCGGTCAAAGCGTAGCCTTTCTTTCAGTCATAGTCTTTTTCTGCAGCTTTATTCCTGTTGCGGGGGTATTCGTCAGCTCCATTCCCATTTGTCTGATCTCCTTACAGACATCCGGCCTTCAAACAATGCTTCTTTCAATTGTGATGGTAACGGTAATTCATCTTATTGAAGGATATATTCTTAACCCCAGAATATACGGAACATATATGCGCATCAATCCTGTGATTGTCCTCATAATCCTGACAATCGGAGGGAAGCTTTTCAACCTTTGGGGACTTATTCTCGGAGTTCCAGTGTGTACATATATTTTCGGATATGCAATTAAGGGAAAGACTGCGGAATAAAAGATCAAGGTCTCGCAAAAAGGAAACTGTGTGCCGGAGGGTCGCTTTTTGAAAAAAGTCACAAAAATAAGTAGGATGTTGTCCGCCTATCCCCCAAAAACTTTAGGGATAAATCTTTTTAGAAATAGCCTCTAATCATATTGGCATACCATTTCGATAAATCAGGCTCATTACCCATATCATTGATATTCCCATAAGTCAGTAACTGAAACCCCTTCGGTTGCCTAAAGATTTCGGGATGCAAACGGGAATCTCCATTGAATCGACTGTCATCAAATTTCAATACCCTCTTTTTTTTCTCATCCCAACGCAAGAGGCTCATCTGAGTGGCAACGGCCGAAGATCCATATACGACCAAAAAATCTTCAGAGATCGTTCCATCAAGATGATAGATACCATCGAGCATTATTGAATATATTCTAACAAGTTTCTTTGAGGTATTTTTCCGGTAAACTTCTAATTCGTAACCACAATCAAGTCTACGGGCTATGCATAATCGATCACCCCAATGGGTAACGGCCTCGACCTTCAAAGAGTCCAGCAAGGCAGGAAGTGATTTTTTTGCCTCGGCCCAGCCTGGTTCTTCACATATAAAACAAATGAAAAAAAGAATGATTAATACAAATTTATACATATTGAAGTCCTTTTCAGGCGCTATTATTAGAACTTTTTTCTTTAGAGGGTTCAGGCACAATGCAGATGCTGCTGCCGTATTAAACTCTGGCAAAAAGACTTTATTCTTTCTTCAATCACCTGACTGACTGCTCCACCGCTTCGGAAATAACATGTATATCAAGACTCAATAGCTGAAAATCCTTTACAATATGTTTTCCATCAACAAACACATGGCGGACATCAGAGCCTTTGGCAGCATAAACCACCTGGGACGCATGATGAAACATCGGGCGCATATGGGGCTTTTTTGTGTCTATTATTATCAGATCTGCGGCCTTGCCTGGTTCTATTGAGCCAATCACATGATCAAGCCCCATGAGTTCCGCGCCTCTAATAGTTGCCATTCTGATTACGGTTTCCGCATTCATTACTGCCGGATCATGCAAAAAAACCTTCTGGAGCTTTGCAGCTGTGTCCATCTCACTCAATAAATCCAAATCATTATTGCTGGCGCAACCGTCTGTTCCAAGCCCTACACGGATTCCATTTTCAATCATAGAATAAATATGCGCAATGCCAGACCCAAGCTTCATATTGCTTTCGGGTGCGTGGGAAACAAAGACCTTTTTTGATGCAAGAATCTCCATATCGATATCGTCAACCCACACGCAGTGCACCGCAATTGTATTTTCGCCAAGAACACCAAGGGAATCAAGGTACTGAACCGGACTCATTCCTTTTTCGGCCTTCATTGAATCTACTTCACCCTTGGTTTCTGAAACATGGATGAAAAACTTAAGACCAAGATGATCGGCTTCTTTTTTTGCGTTTATTATGGTTTCGGCCGAGCATGTGTAGGGAGAATGACAGAAAAACGCTGGTTTTATGAGGCCATTAACTCCAAGCCATTTTTTTGCGAAAATTGAAGCTGCCTCGACGTTTTTAGAAGGATCAGGAACTCCCGGCGCAGGAAAATCGATAATCCCATGAGCTGCTATTCCCCTGATTCCTGATTCGAACATGGCCATTGCAACGCTGTCTTCATGGAAATATCCGTCGCAGCAGGAAGTAGTGCCTGAAAGAAGCATTTCCGCGCACCCAAGAAGCGCGCCAGCTCTGGCTGATTCCGCATTTATATATTCTGCTTCTGCCGGAAATATATAATCATTAAGCCAGGTCATTAGGGGCATGTCATCGGCCAGCCCTCTGAAAAGAGTCATGGGCAGATGTGTATGGGTATTGACAAGGCCGGGCATTACGATTCCGCCCTCTGCGTCGATTATTTCTTCAGAGTCATCAATCCCGGGCATATTTGTACATTTTGCCACTGATACAATACGACCGTCAGAAATTCTTATTTCAGCGTTTTCTATTATGTCAAAATTACTATTTACAGTGATTGCAGTGCAGTTACGGATCAATAAAGTTTTCATAAAATTTCCGAAAAATATGTCTGGTCTGCTGAGGGCTTGGTGCGCAAGCCTTCTAATCAATGTTGGGTTACGAGCAAAGAACTCTCTAAACCGACACAGACTAAAATTAAAATCCTGAAAGTTTTTTGCGAAGCTTTTTTACAAAAAAGAGACCTGAGAAGACCCATGAGTCTTATTTTCTGATCTTTTCCGCAATTTTCCTAACATCATCCATTATTTTCCTTACATCCAGAGATACAAGCAGCCTGTCTTCCATGAGCACTTTCCCGTTAATTACTGTGCAGGAAACATCGCTACCGCATGCGGAATAAACAAGATGGGAATATGGATTATAAATTGGGCAAAGATGAGGCGCGTCAGTGTCAATCACAATAATGTCGGCTTTTTTGCCTTTTTCCAGCGTTCCTGTAATTGAATCAAGCCCAAGAACTTTTGCTCCGTCTGCGGTCGCCATCCTGAGGGTTTGATGGGCATTCATAACAGTTGGATCAAGGGTCGAGACTTTATGAAGCTTGGCGCACATGTCCATTTCCCTGAACATATCCAGATTGTTATTGCTGGCGCATCCGTCTGTCCCAAGGCCAACAGTTATTCCGTGGGCAATCATGGATGGAACAGGCGCTATGCCGGATGCGAGCTTCATATTGCTCACAGGATTATGCGCAACCTTTACGTCAAAGCTTCTTAAAAGATCCATATCGTTCTGACTAAGATAAACACAGTGTGCAGCCACAAGATTTTTATCGAGAAAGCCGTGTTCTGCAAGATACTCTACCGGAGTTTTTCCGCGTTCTGATCTTATCTGATCGACCTCGTGCAGAGTTTCAGAAAGATGGATAACAAGCGGAGCATCGTGCTTTTTTGCCAGGGTAAAAGCTGTTTTAAGAAGATCAGGTGAGCAGAGATAAGGCGAATGAGGCTCCACCGCAATTGTTATCAGCGGATTGCTTTTCCATTTCAAAATCAGATTTTCTGTATATTCGAATCCTTTTTCGAGCGGGCCATAGCATGGAGAAGGGAAATTATATAGAACCTCGCCTACAACCGCACGCATGCCTGAGGCAGCTGCGGCTTCAGCAACAGCATCTTCAAAGAGATACATGTCACAGAAAGTTGTAGTACCTGACATGATCATCTCAACACAGGCAAGCATAGATCCCTTATAAACCATATCGTGATCAAGCTTTGCCTCGGCAGGGAAGATATGGTCATTCAGCCAGGCCATGAGGGGCAGATCATCGGCAAGGCCGCGAAAACAGGTCATGGCTGCGTGGGTGTGGGTATTGACGAATCCGGGCATGATTATTCCGCCCTTTGCGTCAATGGTTTTTAAGGCTTCCCACTCGCCTAATTTTTCTGAAGATGCCACTTCTGCAATTGAGTCACCGCATACAGCCACAAAACCATTTTTGATAAGGGTTTCGGCATTGTCCATTACAAGGACTGTTCCATTTTTAATTATAAGGTCTGCATGTTTCTTTATGGCCTGGTTCATTGTTTGGGTCATAGCTCAAGTGTCTCCAGAACATGTTTTATTATCAATGCAACTTTTGGAGCAGCCTTGACAGCCACGTCAATAATTTCCTCAACAGTGGCTTTTTCCTGATGATCAGGATCATTCACATTTGTTATTGTCGAAAGACCAAGCACCTTCATTCCTGCATGAACGGCGACAATGATTTCGGGGATTGTGGAAAAACCAACCGCATCCGCGCCAATCATCCTTATGAATCTCGTTTCAGCAGGGGTTTCAAGGGATGGACCCTTGAGTCCAACATAAACGCCCTGAAACATATCCAGATCATGCTTTATTGCGGCATCAAGGGCAATCGCGGCCAATCCCAGATCATAGACAGCCGACATATCCGGGAATCTCACACCCCATGAGTCCACATTCGGGCCGATGAGAGGGTTTTCACCTGACATGTTTATGTGATCCCTTATCAACATTATGTCCCCGGGTGAAAATGACAGATTTAAACCGCCGGCAGCATTTGTGACTATCAGATTCTGCACGCCCAGTTCCTGCATGACCCTTATGGGAAAAGTAACCTCAAGCGGAGAATATCCTTCATACATATGGAATCTTCCCTGCATTGCCACGATCCTGTGTCCTGAAATATCTCCGAAAATAAGTTTGCCCTTATGGCTTTCCACCGTGGACACCGGAAAATTGGGAATATCCTTGTAATCAAAGGCATGTAAGACATTTATGCCAGCAACGCTGTCTCCAAGACCAGTTCCAGTAAGCAGACCAGTCACGGGCATTTCGGAAATATTCTTTTTTATGAAAGCAGCGGTTTCTTTAACCTTTTTTACATATTCTTCCATAAGAGTCCTTTTATTAAAAAGAGGGATTTTAAGACACGCAAGCCTGATTCAATCAGGCCATAAGTTATGGGCATATACGAGAAAGATTTTATGAATTACCATGTTTGGTGTATTGAGAAAAGCGTCATTTGTTTTTTCAGCATCATCAAAGATATACTCATCAATGTCACAGCTTGAACATTTGAAATGACTCAGGCCGTTTGAATGGCAAGCCTGCTGTTGCACTATTACTGGAAAACCCTTTTGAAAAAGGATTTTCCAGACCTTTCCCAAAACTTCTATGGTTTTTATATTACGAGTTGAGAACATATGTTTTTCAAGAAAAAGAATCCATAACCGAAAAGTTTTTGCCAAGCTTTTTTCAAAAAGCGGCCTTTGACCTTTCATCTAACAGAAGAGTTCAATTTATGACAATGTGAAGTATAGGTTTCATGTATCATAAAAAATCTGTATAATATTACATTTTACAATCTGCAGAATCTCATCGATTTTCTTAATGAACACCAGCAAATGGAGGACTTAATATGGTGGCAATGCAATCCGTAAATAAAGGCGAGGCAAAAAGCTGCTGTGAAGCTACCCCTGACTGGGTGAGAATCGATCTTGTGCTTGAAAAATATGTGGGCAAAAAATCCCAGATCATTGCAGCATTAAGGGAATGTCAGGAAATCAACGGCTATCTTTCTGAGGAATTAATCATACATGTTTCAAGATTCCTTAGATTTCCTCTCAGCGATGTTTTCGGTGTCGCATCGTTTTATTCTCTCTTTTCACTTACTCCTAAAGGAAAGAATACAATCAGGCTCTGCATGGGTACAGCCTGCTATGTCAAAGGCATAAAAGAAATAAATGACAGGATAGTCAATGAATACCAGATTGGGCCATCAGGAATATCTGATGATAACAGATTCGGACTTGAGCATGTGCGCTGCCTCGGAGCATGCAGCCTTGCCCCTGTAATGGTGGTTAATGATGATACCCACGGCGCGATGACAGCTGAAAAGATAAACGACATTCTTTCTGAATATAAATAGGGGCGCAAAAATATGGCATCCATTCAGATCCTCAATCAGATTAAGAAAAAAAACCTTGAAACCATGAATATGGAATCCGGATCAACGAAAGTACGCATACTGATTCACACAGGAACATGCGGATACGCTGCTGGCGCAAGAAAAATCCTTGAAGCAGCAAAGAATATTTCTGCGGCTTCAGACCTTCCTGTTGACATATCCCTTTCAGGCTGCATCGGCCTTTGCGCCAGTGAGCCAAATGTAACAATAATGCGTAAAGGCGAAGCATCGGTCATATATCAGAAAATGACACCTGAAAAAATGGCCGAGGTGTTTGAAAACCATGTAAAAGCAGGTGCGCCTGTAATGTCACATGCCCTTGCTTGCAAAGATATGTCGGGGTTTGACCTGAAAAAAATAGATGAGCTTGATTTCTTTAAATCCCAGGTTCTTTTCACAATGAGGAACAAGGGTGTCATTGATCCTGAAAGCATAGATGAATATATAGCCAGGGACGGTTATTTTGCGGCTCTCAAGGCTGTTACTGAAATGGAATCCGAACAGATAATAAAAGAAATCCTTGCCTCAGGACTCAGGGGAAGGGGCGGTGGCGGATTTCCAACTGGCAGAAAATGGGACATAGCCTTTAACAATAAATCAGACGTTAAATATATAATCTGCAACGCGGACGAAGGCGACCCAGGGGCATTCATGGACAGAAGCATTCTGGAATCTGACCCTCATTCCGTACTTGAAGGAATGATAATAGCAGCAAAGGCTTTCGGAGCGACCCACGGCTATATCTACTGCCGTACAGAATATCCCCTTGCGATAAAAATGCTGGAAAAAGCTCTGGCCAAGGCGCGGGAATACAATTTTCTCGGCAGGAATATTTTTGGGACAGGGATGGGACTTGACATAGAAATATGCCAAGGTGCAGGAGCTTTTGTTTGCGGAGAGGAAACCGCTCTCATGCTTTCAATAGAAGGCAAGCGCGGAATGCCCAGGCCAAGGCCTCCATACCCTGCACAGAAAGGGCTGTTTGGAAAACCGACCGTAATAAACAATGTCGAAACCCTTTCAACTGTTCCAAGCATAATACGCGAAGGCGCAGAGGCATATTCTTCAATGGGGACTCTAACGAGCAAGGGAACAAAAGTCTTTGCAATGTCAGGAAGCATAAACACGGTCGGCCTTGTGGAAATACCAATGGGAATCAGCCTTAGAAGTCTTATCTTTGATATTTGCGGAGGCATTCCAAACAAGCGAAAATTCAAGGCCGTCCAGCTTGGAGGCCCGTCAGGCGGATGTATTCCCGAAGCATTTCTTGATACTCCGGTGGATTACGAAGCCATTATCCAGGCTGGAGCCATAATGGGTTCCGGCGGCGTGATTGTCATGGATGAAACAAGCTGCATGGTGGATATGGCAAGATTCTTCATAGACTTCATCAAAGATGAATCCTGCGGGAAATGCACTCCTTGCAGGGAAGGAAGCTCAAGACTGCTTGAGATTCTTGACAGAATCACGACAGGCGAAGGGAAAGATGAGGACATAGCAGAGCTTGAGGAATTGTCAGAATTCATAAAATCGACGTCACTCTGCGGACTGGGCCAGACAGCACCGAATCCTGTTCTTTCGACCTTGAGGCATTTCAGGCACGAATATGAGGCACACATCAAAGATAAAAAATGCCCTGCAAAAAGATGCGCAAGTCTTCTGGAATTCAAAGTTGATACAGAAAAGTGCACGAAATGCGGCCTGTGCTTCAAAGCATGTCCAGCAAAAGCAATATTGTGGCAGAAAAAACAGGCTGCCTCGATTGACAGGGACAAATGCACGAAATGCCTTTCATGTTATAAGGCATGCAGGTTTGAGGCGATTCTGTAATTTGATAAAACATTTGGAGAAGCAGACGCTCGTGCTGAAAAAAAACATCCCCATCATTTTCTTGATTTTCTTTTTTTCAATATTTGTAGAATGCTGCTTTGCCAAATGCCCTATGGGAATTTTGAAAATTATCGTACAGAGCGATAAACCAGAAATAACAAAACTGTATGCTGAAATAAAAAAAGGGTGGACCGTTCAGAAGGCTGATTTATTAAAGATAGATGAAGGAATATTTCAGGGAGAAATTGAGTATTCCACGATAGGACTTGTTATTTTTATAGAGCTGTCATGTTCATACTTCCCTGATGAAATAACAATCTATTCAAATGAAGGTGACAAAAAAGTCTTTCCTCTGGATGAGGAAACCATTAAAAAAAACCATTCTTGGCCAGATGATGAGTTTAATATTATTTTGCAATATTGATAGGTTATCATGGATGCAATCAACTATGCCTAATGCAATAAACGATAAGGCCTAAATAACAATGAAATGCCGTCCAGGATGCGCGGCCTGCTGTATTGCGCCTTCAATATCTTCTTCAATACCAGGAATGCCGAATGGCAAACCTGCGGGTGTCAGATGCATTCAACTTACAGAAAACGGAATGTGCAAAATATTCGGAACAGATGAAAGGCCTGAAGTATGTGTCAATCTAAAGCCATCGGATGAAATGTGCGGACAAGGAGCAGATGCAGCCATCTCTTTTTTGAACATGCTTGAGCTTGCGACCATCCCATGATTCGAGCAACACATATTCTGGAGTTAACACATGAAAAATAAAACCCGCCGTTCAGCTGAAAATCAGAAGAACGGCGGGTTATTAACAGGCCGCAATCAGGCCCAGGAGGCAGAATCAAAAAGGCTACTATACCAGATCAGAATTGACCATACCATAGCCGTTTTCACCATGAAGCGAATAATCAAGCCCCATGACTTCACTTTCCTCATCAATCCTGAATCCGGTGATTTTGTCAACCACATGGCATATGACATATGTCAGGATTCCTGAAAACAGTATTGTAACAATCATTCCTACGCACTGAACGCCAAGCTGGTCAAACACAGTCCATTTTCCGGTTGCCGAAGCCTTGGCAGCATCAGCCATCCAGCTGTCTCTTATGAAAAAGGAAAGAAGAATAACGCCCATGCCACTTCCGACGCCATGAATTCCGAAGCAGTCAAGGCTGTCATCATATTTGAATTTCATCTTAAGCTGAAGTGCATAATAACATAATATTGATGACAAGGTACCAAGTACCATGGCGCCGACTGGCTTTACGACACCGGCTGCGGGAGTTATTGCAACAAGACCCGCAAGTATTCCTGAAACAAAACCAAGGGAAGTTGCTTTTTTATGAACAAATGCTTCTATGGCAAGCCAGCAGAGCGCTCCGCTAGCGGCTGAAATCTGGGTCATGGTAAGAGCCCTCGCAGTATTCAGACCGCTCTGGACTGTTGAACCTGCGTTAAATCCAAACCAACCTACCCACAAAAGTCCTGCGCCCATCATGGTCATGACAAGATTGTTCGGAAGCATCGGCTTTTCAGGAAAGCCTTTTCTTTTTCCAAGGAAAAGAGCCACAACAAGGGCGCTGGTTCCCGCGGAAACATGTATTACAAGACCGCCTGCAAGGTCAATTACGCCAACGGCGCCGAATTTGAACAGCCATCCGTCCGGAGCCCAGATCCAGTGGCATAAGGGCGAATAAATGAAAAGAAACCATAAAGATATGAATAAACAGTAGCCTTTGAAATACACCCTCTCAGCAAGCGCGCCGCTTATTAGGGCCGGGGTTATGATGGCAAATTTACCCTGGAACATTGCAATTATGTATAGAGGAATACCATTTTCAATAGCGTCGTCTATTCCATTAAGAAAAAAATAAGACCAGTCCCACCCCACAAATCCGCCAAAAATGCTTTTCCCAAAGGTAAGCGAGTAGCCTAATATTACCCATAATACACCAATGATGGCCATTGCCACAAAACTGTGCATCATTGTTGAAAGAACATTCTTGGTTCTTACAAGACCGCCGTAGAACATTGCGAGTCCAGGAACCATGAGAAGAACAAGTGCCGTTGAGATAAGCATCCATGAAGTTGTTCCTGTGTCAACAGGGACAGCATCCGCAGCAAAAGCTGCTGTTGGTAAAAAACTCATTAAAAAAATTGAGATCCATCCATTCAATCTTCTATTCATTAAACCTGCCTCCGATTTTTTTTGTTGTTTTCAAAAAACACCGGGTTAGATGCAAGATGAATGCCACTTGTATTAAAAAAAACTTGGCACTAATTTTTAATGAATAAATTCAAATGATGACGACAATAAATCAATATAATTATCAAACTAATTTACAACAAATTTGTTTTTGTGTTTTTTTTACAACTACATTTTTGTATTAATGTATTCAAAAAAGTAATATTTTGAAATATGTTTGATATGTATACGCAAAATAATATTATACAGAATTGAATTATCCATCCTTGAAATGAGCGAGGTAAATAATAGCTTTTAAGTTAAAAAATGGCGTCTAAAATTACTGCTACTTAAAAGATTCATTGGGCTAATATCCCGGGACTCTCAATTCATTTAACATACTAACAAGAAAGCGACTCTTCGGGCCTAACAGATCGTACTGTCAATACAAAATTGGTATCTTCTTATGTTTTGTGTTAGATCTTTTAGCATATTTGCTATAAAAATATTTTTAAGCAAATTTGAAACTATTAAAATCATGGCAAAGTAGCAAAAAGTTCGATTTTGGTCATTCCGGCGCAGGCCGAAATTCAGAAGTATTTGAAAATACAAAGATGTCTGATTAAGCCCGGCATGACGCAGGCGTTCTTTTCGAGCTTTTTGCAAGACCATCAAATCATAACAACACAGGAATACATGAAGATATCCAGACGGCCTTTATCCAATAATCTGTGGCGACTTAAAACCCTGGTTCTTGAGATTAAAAATAAGGAACGCTTAAAGGCCAGATTGAAAAGAAGAGCCAAAAACATCATCCATGATCCATCAAGAATTCTTGTTCTCTCCTTCCTCGGAATCATACTTCTGGGGGCTTTTCTGCTTTCACTTCCAATTTCAGCCGAAAACAAAAACGTATCTTTCATTGATGCCCTGTTCACATCCACTTCCGCAGTATGCGTAACAGGACTTGCCACAATAGATGTCGGCAGGGAATTCAACCTTTTTGGTGAAATAGTTCTGCTTTCCCTTATTCAGATAGGCGGTCTGGGCATAATGACCCTCTCAATAATATTCATGATGATGGCCGGAAAACGTTTGTCCCTGACTGAAAAGGACGTGATTCAGGATACGTATACCCACGGAGGCCAAAGAAGCCCGGCCACCATTGCGAAAGAGGTTCTCCAATTCACTCTTATAATAGAAGGTATTGGAGCCGCTCTTCTTGCCTGCAGATTTGTTCCTGAACAGGGCTTGGTAAAGGGCGTATACAGCGCTGTTTTTCATTCTGTGAGCGCTTTCTGCAACGCTGGTTTTGCTCTTTTTTCAAATAGTCTTGAAAATTACAAGACAGACTGGATTGTAAGCCTGACAATAAGCTCCCTCATTATTTTAGGAGGTATAGGATTTCTTGTTCTTGCCGAAATATGGAGAAGGCTTCCATACACAAGGGAGAGAATACGAAGACTTAGCCTTCACACAAAACTTGTATTTGTCACAACTGCCATACTGATAATTTTCGGAACAGTTTCAATAGCTTTTCTTGAATGGGAAAACACCCTGGCCGAGCTTGCTCCTTGTCACAAAATTCTGTGCGCATATTTTCAGTCAGTTAGCACAAGAACGGCGGGATTTAATACAATTCCGATCGGGGGAATGACAGGAGTAAGCCTTTTGATCTGCATACTTCTGATGTTCATCGGGGCCTGTCCCGGCTCATGCGCAGGTGGAGTAAAAACAACTACTGCCGCGACTTTGACCCTTCTTGCGATATCAAAACTCAGGGGCCATGAGTACACAAAAATTTTCTGCCGAACAATCCCTAACCAGAGTATAACCAGGGCCATAAACGTAGTCCTTATAAGCATGACCCTTGTGGGAGCCTCGGTCATGCTGCTCCTCATATCCGAATTCAAGGGACTGTCACCTTCGGAGAGCCAGGGCGGCCTGATGACAATTCTTTTCGAGACAGTAAGCGCCTTTGGAACAGTTGGTCTTTCCATGGGCATAACCTCAAAGTTAACCGTACTTGGCAAGCTTATAATATCTGGCGTCATGTTTATAGGAAGACTCGGCCCCCTGATGATTGCCATCGCAATTTCAAGAAAAAGCCAGGCCGCTTTTTTCTATGCTGAAGAAAATATTATGATTGGATAAAAAACAATGAAACAGTTCGGAGTCATTGGTCTGGGCAATTTCGGTTATTACCTTGCCGTACATTTATACAGAAGCGGACATGAAGTAATGGCCATTGACAAAAACCAGTCCCTTGTTCAAAGAATCAAGGATGATGTTACAAGGGCAATAGTTGCGGATACAACAGACTTAGAAGCCATTACAGCGACAGGAATAAGGGATATGGACGCAGTTGTTGTCTGTATAGGATCCATTCTTGGTAACTCCATTCTGACTGTTCTGAACCTCCAGGAAATTGGAATAAAAAGAATAATAGCCAAGGCATTGTCCGATTCCCATGCAAAAATTCTCCAGAAAATAGGGGTGTCCGAGATTCTATTTCCTGAAAGGGACCAGGCAATATCCCTTGCTGAAAAACTGCACGCACCAAATATGCTTGACTACCTTCCTTTTATGGAAGACTACAGTATTGTTCAGATGGCTCCACCCAGCTCCTTTCTCGGCAAAAAACTCAAGGATCTTGACCTTATAAATAAATACGGCATTCAGGTTATAGCGATAAAGGAACTCATTCCTGAGAGGGTCCATATGATCCCGACAGGCCACTTTATGCTGAAAGACAGTGATATAATGATAATACTGGGTGACAACAAGTCCCTTGAAAAAATGAAGAAATTATGAACCTGCATATCAAGGCCAGATCCAGGGGTGACTATAATCATCAGGCCTGCTTGTGAGGGAAATTAGCCAAAATGTGATCTGAAATCAGTCGAAACCATCAAATGCAAGAAGAATTTTCAATATTATTATTTACTTTTATGGTTGTTTTTCGGATAGACTAAAATTATTAGCTGTTATTAATAATTTAAAAGGGCTCATAAAATGAATTTTCTTGAAATTGACGAATGGGTTCACAGCCATGATTTTGCCCTGCCTGATCAGTCCGGCGAAAAAAAAGTCAAATATGTCATCTGGATAACAGCAATAATGATGGTTGCAGAAGTAGCGTCAGGAATGATTTTCGGATCGATGGCACTTCTTGCGGACGGATGGCACATGGGAACCCATGTACTTGCACTTGGGGTCGCATTCTTTGCATATGCATATGCAAGAAAGCACGCAAAAGACCCGGCCTATGTGTTCGGAACAGGCAAAATAAGCGTTCTTGGCGGTTTTGCCAGCGCAGTTATGCTGGGTTTTGCCGCTATCCTGATATGTTTTGAATCAGTGGAAAGATTTTTTGCGCCTGAGCAGATAAGATTCAACGAGGCAATAATAGTGGCCGTGATCGGTCTTATTGTAAATCTGGTTTCAGCAGTTATTTTACATGAAACCCATGAACACAACGATCATAGTCACAGAGACGGATCAAAACATGAAGGCCACAAGCATAAAGATCACAGCCACGGAGATCACGACCACAATCTAAGGGCTGCTTATTTCCATGTCGCGGCAGACGCCATTACGTCGATTACAGCCATATTTGCGCTTTCAGCAGGGAAATACCTGGGATGGAACTGGCTCGACCCTTTCATGGGAGCCGTTGGCAGTGTTGTTATTCTTAAATGGGCTTACGGCCTGATTATAACAACTTCAGAAATTCTTGTGGACCGAAATACAAACCAAGGGCTGATTAACGAAGTCCACAAAATTATAACGTCTGATGGAGAAACAAAAATACTCGACTTCCATATGTGGAAAATAAACTCATCCGAATATGCCGCAATGATAAGCATTTCCTCAAGAAAAATGGGCCCCGCACATTTCAAAAACATGCTCGAACAATTTAAGGCAATAGTTCATGTTGCCGTGGAAGTTAACAGTTTGAAGCATCATTGAGAGTAATAGCTTCTGGGGCTTTTCCCCAAAGCCCCTTAATCAGTCATTATATGATGAAAGATAATCGCAACCGCCCAAATGCTTCTACTTTCTCTCCCCTGCCACGGCATAAACAGGGTCTGACAACCTCTGGGAAGGGAAATATTTGTCATCATAAGGCCTTGGATAGCCACGTGAAGAAAATGTTTCAAGATTTTCAAAAAGATCTGTTTTCATAAAATAATCCAGAACAAGTCCCATTTTTTCAAAGTCATGCAATTCGGCCCACAGCCTTATTGCTTTTGGAGGAAACCATCTGTTGGAAAATGAGACAACGAATCTGCCCCCAGGTTTCAATATTCTTGCCACCTCAGAAAATACATCCACAGGCCTGATTAAATACTCCACAGACAGAGAACATAAAACAGTATCAAAACTGCCTGAATCAAAAGGCATGATGTGATTTTTGTTAAGATCATGAACAAGCCGCTTTGTAAGTACCGGATTAGCGAGCATTTCATCCATATTCATTCCAAGTCCGGTTACTGAATTCAGTTCAATATGCTCAGGGATGTGGGATTCGCAGCTGGTCATAAGATCAAGAACATCATACCTTGGCTTCAGATATTTTGCATATAGACGTGATAACGTTGAAGCTGCCAAAGTATCTATGTGCATAATAAATCTTGGATTAAGATAAAAAAATGAATCGTCCTCCTCTATCTCTCTTTTAAAATCATCCTCATGACTTATGAAATGAGTAGGTTTTTCTTTCCATCTGGCCTGCATCCCAGGCCCTGAAACAAGCACTTCGGATAAAACGGCACATTCCCCGCCAATGGTGTTTGCCACAGGATTAACACCGCGAATCATGGCCTCAATATGGACTTCCCTGCCAGCCATTGGATGATTAAAGTCGGCGTGGAGTAAGTCCCCGTCATAATAAGTGCATCTGAAAGGCTCTATGTTTTCCGGAAAAAGACCTGGCAGACCTTTAAGCAACCCACGGGGATAAAATCTCCCGACCCTTAGTGAGGCCTTAGAATCATTGAACAGGCTTCTTTTGATTTTTATCTCACCGTGCTGATTATACAAAGGGACAAACTCACCCGCACGAAACCTGGTATCAAAGCGATCCCCCTCAAAAGATCCCATAAACATAGAATAGAGATCTCCTGGCATGATATCTCTCCAGAAATTGATTCTTCTGAAGCTGACTTCCCTGTGAGAAGCATCCCCGCTCTTCCACTCAAGAGAAAATTCCACATCTGCAACACTTTCTGAACCTATCATTTTGCGATCCTCCTGCCATTCAAATCACAGACATTTTTATGAGTCCCCGTAAATCCATAATCAATCGTGGCAGCTTCAACCAGAGGAACCCCTAATCATAAAGCCTGAAATTATTCGGTACAAATAGGTCAGTAAACATTACCAACACTTACAGCAAAAGATAAGTCCTATGAACGAATAGTCCAGTAATTCAAAATATTTATATTCCAACACATGATAATTTTCCCCCTGGGCAATGAATATATTTCAGGACTTATCTTGGCAGCTCAGACCATATTTAAAATTTTGATTACCATTTTTACTCCGCCATGCTTATCTTAAGGCATGTGAAAGATTATCCAGATATGATGGAGGTGTAGCATGGCAAAAAATATGATCCAATTTCAAAAAGGAAAGAGTATTCACGAATTCCTGTCCGAATATGGGACCGAAGATAAGTGCCAAGACTCATTATTCAGACTTAGATGGCCGCATGGTTTTAGTTGTCCGAATTGCGGCGGTTCGAAATTTTGCGAGCTCAAATCAAGAGATCTGTACCAATGCCACAAGTGTCACCATCAGGCGTCGGTAAAGG
>NZ_AUEY01000039.1 GCF_000426225.1 Desulforegula conservatrix Mb1Pa | reverse complement strand
ACCCTCTGCACGAGCCGTATCAGGTTCGCTTTCGCTATGTACCATTCTCTTCCTGTCGCTTCCTTCAAACCCTACCGTTACCAGTAGCGCCCTTGCGATTCGGATTGATTTCCCCTCGGACGGGGTATCTCTGCTTTCTTTCAAACAGACGGGGGCACGGCTTTGCCGGGCAAACAAAAAGGCAAGCCACCGAATGGTGACTTGCCTTCAATTCTCAAATCAATCGGTTAGACTACACGGCCTTCGATAATATTAATACGGGTCAGAGCTCTAAGCATTGATGCCTTAGCCCTTAGAATATCGATTGTATCCTGGTTCATTGTGGGCTGTTCAAATCTTTGCATAGCCCTTTCATAGGCAGCCTTAGCCCTTGCGACATCTATCTCACGGCGGCGTTCTGCTGACTCGGCAAGAATGGTCACTTTGTCTGGAAGAGCTTCGGCAAAGCCTCCTCCAATAAAAACCAGTCTGTCGTTACCTGCTTCATCCACAAACTTAAGAGCGCCTATGTTCAAAGATGTCAGAAAAGGAGTATGTCCGTTAAGTACGCCAAATTCACCTAATGAACCTGGGGCCATTACAATTCTGGCATCCTCATCGATAACTATCTTTTCTGGTGTTACTACAACCAGCCTTATATTAGCAGACATAGAGCCCCCTTAACTGGCTTTAGCCATACGTTCTGCCTTGGCTATAGCGTCTTCTATTGTACCAACAAGATAGAATGCCTGTTCTGGCAGATTGTCATGCTTGCCTTCACAGATTTCCTTGAACGCACGAACAGTTTGCTCAATCTTGACATAGCAACCCTTAAGACCTGTAAACTGCTCAGCAACATGGAATGGCTGGGAAAGAAATCTCTGGATCTTTCTGGCCCTTGCAACTGTGAGTTTATCTTCATCTGAGAGTTCGTCAACACCAAGAATGGCAATAATATCCTGAAGCTCCTTGTACTTCTGGAGAGTTCTCTGGACTGTACGAGCCACCTGATAATGCTCTTCGCCAATATACCCTGCATCCAGAATACGGGAAGAAGAGTCAAGCGGGTCAACAGCAGGATAAATACCAAGCTCTGAAATGGCACGTGAAAGAACAACAGTACCGTCAAGGTGAGCAAAGGTAGTAGCAGGTGCAGGGTCAGTGAGGTCATCCGCAGGAACGTAAACGCACTGAACAGCAGTAATTGACCCTTTATTGGTTGAAGTGATTCGCTCCTGAAGAGCGCCCATGTCAACCGCAAGAGTCGGCTGATAACCAACGGCAGATGGCATACGTCCAAGAAGAGCAGAAACTTCAGCACCAGCCTGGGTGAAACGGAATATATTGTCAATGAAGGTAAGAACATCCTGACCTTCTACATCACGGAAATATTCAGCAACGGTAAGAGCTGAAAGAGCAACGCGGGCACGGGCTCCTGGCGGCTCGGTCATCTGACCGTAAATAAGAGCTGCTTTTGGAAGAACGCCTGAATCCTTCATTTCATGATAAAGGTCATTTCCTTCACGTGTGCGTTCACCAACGCCGGCAAAAACTGAAACACCACCATGATGCATTGCTATGTTGTTAACCATTTCCATCATGATAACTGTCTTACCAACACCGGCACCACCGAAAAGCCCCATTTTACCACCACGCGGGAATGGAACGAGAAGGTCGATAACCTTGATGCCAGTTTCAAGAACCTTAACAGATGTATCCTGCTCTGTGAAAGTCGGAGCTGGTCTGTGTATCGGAGACATCTTTTCTCTGCTGATATCGCCAAGACCATCAACTGGCTGACCGACTACGTTCAGAACGCGGCCGAGAGCAGCAGGTCCAACTGGCATCATGATTGGAGAGCCGGTGTCTTTAACGGTCATCCCACGAACAAGACCATCTGTGATGTCCATGGCTATTGTTCTGACAACATTGTCACCAAGGTGCTGTGCAACCTCGATAACTAGGTTATCCTCTTTATCATTAATCATGGGGTTGGTTATGGTAAGCGCCGAAAGTATCGGAGGCAGTTTGCCAGGTTCAAATTCGACGTCGACAACAGGCCCCATTACCTGTACTATTTTTCCTATATTCGTACTCATGATTTTAAACGCCCCTCCTTTGAATTTACGTCAATGTGCCAGACTAACCTTTAAGGGCTTCAGCACCACCGACGATATCAATCAAATCAGCCGTAATGGCAGCCTGTCTCGCCTTGTTGAAAAGTATAACAAGATCCTTGATAAGATCGTTGCATGCCCTGGTAGCATTATCCATTGCCACCATACGCGCAGCATGCTCGCTGGTGGAGGTTTCAAGAAATGCACTGAAGAGTTTGATGTACACACTCTTTGGAAGCATTTCATTAAAAAGCTCTACAGTTGATGGCTCACATATATGTTCCGGCTCATAACCTTCGGCTTCTTCAGTATCACTGGCTTCAATAGGCGGAATGGGAAGTATTTTTTCAACTTCAGCAATCTGCCTGCTCATACTCTTGAACTTAGAGGATATAAGGTAAACCTCATCCCATTCGCCCTGAAGAAAACTGTTAACCAGATTCTGGCCGGCGCCCGAAGCAATATGGAATCCAATCCTTGACCCAATCACTCCAACGTGTGAATCAAGAACATTGTAGTCATTCTGCAAAGCCCAGTCTCTTCCTTTTTTACCAAAACAGGAAAGTGTAACCTGAACATCAGAAGAAAACTCTTCCTTCACAAAATCTTCGAGAGCCTCGACAAGGTTTATGTTGAAACCGCCGCAAAGGCCTCTGTCTGATGTGCAAAGAACAAAATGTACTTTCCTGACTTCTTCCTTTGGAGTCAGAAGCGGATTGTTTACACTGCCGGATCTTGCCGCAAGACTTCCAAGAACCTCCGCAAATTTTGCTGCGTAAGGCCTGAACTGTTCCATTGATCTCTGGCTGCCGCGAAGCCTGGAAGCAGCAACCATATTCATTGCTTTGGTGATCTGTTTGGTCTTTTTAACACCGGAAATTTTTAGTTTTATTTCCTTGAGTTTAGCCATATTTTCGCACCTTTGTCCGTTAGTAAATCGGGCGACTACAAGTACGGCCGGTTACTTTATAGTGTCCTTGAATTCTTCTTCATACTCTGCCAGTACTTTCTGAAGAAGAGCTTCCACGTCACCGTCAATCATCTGCTTTTCCGCCATTGATGTGAAAAGCTGAGGATAACGTCCTTCAATGAACTCATAAAGGCCCGCTTCATACTTGGAAACTGCACTCACAGGAAATTTATCAAGATACCCCTTGGTACCGGCATAAATTATTGTTACCTGCTTTTCCATTGAAAGTGGTTTGTACTGAGGCTGCTTAAGAATTTCAACGAGTCTCGCGCCACGTGTAAGCTGTCTCTGGGTCGCTTCATCAAGGTCAGAACCAAAAGCCGCAAATGCCTCAAGTTCACGATACTGTGCAAGGTCAAGGCGGAGCGAGCCTGCGACTTGCTTCATTGCCTTTACCTGGGCGGAACCACCAACGCGGGATACTGAAATACCAACGTTAACCGCAGGACGGGTACCCGCAAAGAAAAGGTTTGGCTCAAGGTAAATCTGGCCGTCTGTAATTGAAATAACGTTTGTCGGAATGAAAGCGGAAACGTCACCCTGCTGGGTTTCAACAATCGGAAGCGCAGTAAGAGAACCTGCACCCAGTGCATCACTCAGCTTTGCAGCGCGCTCAAGGAGACGTGAGTGATTGTAGAAAACGTCGCCAGGGAATGCTTCACGTCCTGGTGGACGTCTAAGAAGAAGAGAAACCTGACGATAAGCAGCAGCCTGCTTTGAAAGGTCGTCGAATATTATTAGTGCATGCTCACCCTTGTCACGGAAATACTCGCCCATTGCGCATCCGGCGTAAGGAGCAAGATACTGAAGGGATGCAGGGTCAGATGCGCAGGCAGCAACAACTGTTGTATATTCCATTGCTCCATTTGCTTCAAGAACAGCAACAACCTGGGCAACCGAGGATTTTTTCTGGCCGCATGCGACATAAACGCATTTTACATTTTTGCCCTTCTGATTGATTATGGCGTCAACTGCAAGGGCGGTTTTACCGATCTGACGGTCACCAATTACAAGTTCGCGCTGTCCTCTGCCTACTGGGATCATAGCATCAATAGCCTTGATACCGGTATACATCGGTTCGTGAACGCTCTTTCTCTGAACAACACCAGGGGCAACAACTTCGATACGGCTTGAATGAGGTGTATTGATCGGCCCCTTGCCATCTATAGGCTCACCAAGGGTTGTGACAACACGGCCGAGAACCGCTTCACCAACCGGAACCTGCGCAATCTTGCCGGTACGCTTAACAATGTCGCCTTCCTTGATATATGTGTCATCGCCCATGAGCGCAACACCGACGTTATCTTCTTCAAGGTTAAGCACAAGACCAAGAATGTTTCCTGGAAATTCAACCAGCTCCATGGTCATAGCTTTTTCAAGGCCGTAAACACGTGCGATACCGTCACCTACGGACAGAACGACACCGGTCTCGCTAAGCTCGACCTTTTTGTCATAATCCTTGATCTGATCCTTAATTATTTGGCTTATTTCTTCAGCTCTGATTTCCATTAGACACTCTCACCCCTTTTTATGGATTCACGTAGGTTGCGCAGCTGCGTTCTGACACTGCCGTCTAAAACCAAATCCCCGATTTTGGTTATTATGCCACCAATGAGCTCAGGTTCTCTGCTAAAGTCTATAATGACTTCTTTACCAGTCATCTTTCCGAGACCTGTCTGAATCTTGGCCAATGCTTCGGCTGACAGCTCAGTTGCAGCAAATACACTCGCCCTTGCTATATTCTTCAATTCATCAAAGAGCTTTGAGTAAGCTCTGTTTATATCATCCAGAAACTGAATTCTGCCCTTGTCAAAAAGAAGAACCACAAATGAAGACATGATCTGGGAAAGGCCTGCTTTCTTTATTATCGCAACGAGAACCTTTCTCCTGTCTTCCTTTGCGTAGAGCGGATTCATAATGGCCTGGGCCAGGGCATTATTACTTTCGACGAGTGATGAAAACTCCTGCAGCTCTTTCTTATATGACTCTGCCAGGCCGTCATCCTTGCCGATAAATATAAGTGCCTTGGCATAACGCCTTGCCACCGCTAATTTTTTCATTATGCCACCACCTTTTTGAGATATTCGTCAACAAGACGGTCCTGGTCATCTGTTGTGATTCCGGTTTTAATAATAGCTTCCGCCTTTATAAGGGCTTCGGCAATTATTTCGTCTTTTATCGCCTTTCTTGCGCTCTCGAATTCATGCTCAATATTCTTCTTTGCCTGAGCTTCGAGTCTGTCAGCGGCTTTCTTAGCCTCTTCAAGAATACGTGTCCTGGCTTCTTCGCCCTGTTTGCGATAAGATTCAATAATTTTTGCCGCCTCATCTTCGAGACAGGCAACCCTGTCGAGACATGCCTTTAGAGAGGACTCAGCTTCGTCCTTTTTGGACTCAAGAGTTCTGAGCTCGTCGGAAATGTCATCGATTCTTTTTTTCAGGGCATCTTTCACGATTTTGCGAAGCAGGAAAAACAATACACTTACGAGCACAACAAAATTGAGCACCCTTGCCCAGTCCGTACTGCTCCATGCTATACCTCCACCCTCTCCTCCATGCTCACCACCTCCGCCTCCGGAAGCCCAGCAGACTGTGGCAGCAAAAAGAAAAGGCAGGATAAGCGCCAGCTGTTTACCCAGCCTGGCCTTACTGCGGCGGATCATGGAATACTTCATTAAACAGCCCTCCCCAAGATTTTTTCACAAATTGCATAAGCAAAAGCTTCAACTTCTTTTTTCAGGGATGCTCTGGCGCTTTCGGCATCAGCCGATATCTTGGCCTTTACAACCGCAAGATCTGCCTGAGCCTTTTTATTGATCTCTTCAACAATTCTTTTCTCTTCGGCCGCAGCTTCTCCAATGATGCCATCTTTTGCCTGCATGCCTTTTGCCCTCGCGTCTTTCACAGCCTCGCGGAAAGCGGCATCTTTTTCCTCTACTTCACCGGCCAAGGTTCCGATATCGCCCTTCAGACCTTCAAACTTGTCCTTGCGCTGTCTCAGAATGCCTCTGATTGGTTTATAGAGTACAAAGTCAAGTATCAATATCAGGCACAAAAAATTTGCAATTTGCATTAGCGCCGATATGTCCAGACCAATTTTCATGTTGACTCTCCTGTAAACACAAAAAAGGTTACACCAGACCCGGATAAAATCTCAGTCTGCCAGAAAATATAAAATTATTTACTATACAAAAAAGGGCAACTACCTTATATCACGCTGCTTGTCAAAGGTTTTTTAGTTGATTGGGCATTGAAATCACTAGGATAATGGCTGATTTGGCCGAGAAAACGAGGTTATGAGCGGAACAGGTGTTTATTTGAAGGCTAATCCCCGGAATTAAAAATTTTTGCGCCATCCTCAACAAATATTGATGAACTCTGAATACACCCCTTGGCCACACCCGGAGCATATACAAAAAAGCCGTCTACTTTTGCGTCACCACGAAACACTCCCCTAATTTCTATTCTCTCGGCCTCTGCTTTACCCTCAAAATAACCTTTTTCAGAAATCAGGATTCTGCCTGTGGTTCCACCTGAAAGAGCACCGTCCACATGACCGTCAATTCTTATGTCTCCGCTGAATGAAAGCGTTCCCTGAATCTTTGTGTCTTTACCTATGTAACTTCCTTTAATTTCCATTTATCCCCCCCATCCAATCATTTACCTAATCCTGGCTCATTCATCCGCTGACGCCTTTATTTATGAATTACTGAAGCGCCTCATTCCGACATTCAGAATGATACCGCAGCCAATAAGGGTTGTCAGGACAGACGAACCTCCGTAACTTATCAGTGGCAACGGAACCCCGACGACAGGGAGTAGACCCATGATCATCCCCACATTGATGAATACCTGCCAAAAAATCATGGATAATACGCCGATGCAAAGCACTGTCCCGAAATGATCCCTTGAATTGTTTGCTATATTTAGGCCTATTGCAATAAGTATCATATATAGCACCAGAAGGGTAACAGCGCCCACAAATCCCCATTCTTCCGTAAATACTGAAAAAATAAAGTCCGTGTGCTGTTCCGGCAGAAATGAAAGATGGCTCTGGGTTCCCTTTAGATATCCTTTACCGAAAAGCATGCCCGAGCCTATAGCTATTTTTGATTGTATTACATGATACCCGGATCCAAGAGGATCGTGCTCAGGATTCAAAAAGGTCATTATCCTTTGCTTCTGATATTCCTTCAAAAGAAAAAACCATGCCGAGATAACAACGACTATTCCACACAAGACGCTTATAATAAGCGTTTTCTTCTCTACTTTGACAAAAAGGGTAATTGATATCGAAATAAAGCCTATAAGAAGAGCTGTTCCCAGATCAGGCTGAACGAGAATAAGCACGAAAGGGCAGAGCATCAGAAGAACAGGTGCGAAAAGATCGCGCATATTATATCCCTGGACTGTCATGCTAATGGAATAATACTTTGCAAGAACGATAATAGCCCCGATTTTTGCGAACTCTGAAGGCTGAAGGGCAAAAACACCTAAATCAAGCCACCTTCTTGAGCCAGCCACGAGTTTTCCAAAAAGAAGAACTGCTACGAGCATTAACAGGCACGCCATAAAAACAGCGTATCCCCATTTTTCCAGAATCCTGTAATTAAATAGGGAAATAAAAAGCATGGCAACAAAACCAGCGCAATACCAGATGGCCTGCTTCAGCGCAAATCCGGCGCCTGCCCCGGACGGATCTCCTGCCAGAGCGCTGTATATAGTAGAAGTACTGACAATACCTAACAGAAAGATAACAGCAATAAGCCCCCAGCTGAAATTGTCTATTTCCCTTTTTCCTATCATAACCAAATATCTAAGCCTCCACTCAGGCAAAAAGACTAAAAAATGAGCAGCTCGGGCGACTCAATATTTCCATCCACGCTCTTATCATTTGTATTGGGGCTGTCTTCACCTTCCCCATCAAAATAAAGTCTTATTATATCCCTTGCTATTGGTGCCGCTCCGCTTGAGCCATGCTCGCCATGCTCAACCATGACGGAAAGCGCTATTCCAGGCTTTCCTTCTTTTTCGGCAAAAGCAACAAACCAGGCATGGGGTTTCTGGTCATCGGCAAATCTCTCAGGGCCATCTCCTTTTCTGCCAATAACCTGGGCTGTTCCTGTCTTGCCATACATTGTGGCATCAGGAAGTCTCGCAATTGAGGCTGTACCGCGTTTTGTGTTGACAACCTCGAACAGGCCGTCTTTTATTATCTGAAGATTAGCCTGTGAAACTGGAAGATGGCCTATTATTTCTGGCTTTGATTCATAAACCACTTCACCGTCAGGGGCTTTTACCATCTTAAGAAGATGGGGACGCAGCCTAACGCCGCCATTACCAACAGCAGCGATTACGCCAAGCATCTGTATGGGCGTCGTAAGGTCATAACCCTGACCTATCGAAATCGAAAGTGTTTCACCACTATGCCAAGGCACCTTTTTTTTCTGCCTTTTCCATATGGAACTTGGTATCAGTCCTTTTTCCTCATGATCCAGGTCAATACCAGTAAGCTGCCCAAGACCGGCGGCTTTTGCATACCAGGCAATCCTGTCAACTCCGAGCCTCTGACCGACATGATAAAAATAGACATCACATGATTCAGCCATTGCATCAATAACATCAACCTGGCCGTGTCCACCTTTTTTCCAGCACCTGAAATAGCGATCCCCATGCTTTAACTGACCGCCACAAAAAAAAGATGTATTCCTGTCTACTACGCCTTCTTCGAGGCCTGCCATGGCTGTTATAATCTTATATGTTGAGGCTGGCGGATATTCTGCCTGAATAACCTTGTTCTCAAGAGGCCTAAGGGGATTGGTCACTAAATTTTTCCACTCGGGCCCGGAGATTCCGCCAATAAAAAGATTCTGATCATATGAAGGGCTGCTTGCCATAACCAGAATCTGACCTGTTGATATGTCCATTGCCACAAGAGATGCTGCTTTTCCTGCAAGAAGTGCTTCGGCCCTCTTTTGAAGATTGACATCTATGGCAAGATAAACATTGTCGCCTGGCCCGGCCTCCCTTGAGTTAATAACCTTGACAACCATACCAGCCGCATTGACCTCGACCAGCTCCTCGCCCCTCTTTCCCCTTAGAATCTTCTCGAAGCTCTTCTCTATGCCAGCCTTACCAATAGAGTCGCCACTTTTGTATTCTGAAAGACTCTCATTATCAAGCTCTGCCTGGCTGACTTCGCCTATGTATCCAAGCAGATGGGAAGCAACAGACTCCTCCATATAAAAACGTCTCTGCTTGACCGCCACCTGGATCCCAGGAAGGTCAAATCCCTTGACTTCAACAGCAGACATTAGATCCCAGCCAATATCTTTCTTTAAAACGACCGGCTTGTAGGACGGAGAACCCTTGGATTTTTCGAGTGGCGCCCGGAACTCTTCAACCGGAATACCAAGATAATCAGAAAGTTTCTGAATCGTCGAATCAACAGGTCTTGCGTCCTGGGGAATTATCTGCAGATCAAACGAAGGCCTGTTGTCTACAAGCTGAATCCCGTTTCTGTCATAAACGATACCCCTGGGAGAAGTTACTGTTCTTTTCCTTATGCAGTTGTTTTCAGACAGTTTCCTGAAATTGTCGCCTTCAGCAATCTGCAGATAAAACAGCCTGGACATAAGAATGAGAAAACCAAGAACAACCACCAACATGGCTCTGTTGATCCTGTTTTTAAACCAGTCGCTGTCAGGGCCTCTCAATAGATTGACCATGTGTTACCCCCGGATCAGCTCAGGTTTGTCAGAATCGGCATCAGCGCCAAAGGCTGATTTTGATTGGCCTGCATAACGTGTCATGAACTTAGCAATTAGACTGAAAACAAAAGCAGATGTAAAGAGAGCCCACATCATCTGGGCCTTTATAAAAGATATTCTGGAGGAACCGAGAAATAAATTCTGATTTTCAATAATCTCGGGCAATAAAAAAACAAAATTTTGAATCGCTATCCCAATAAAAGCTACTATTATTACGATAAACACGCTTCCAAATCTGAAATACATCCCGATCCATCTGACAGAGAAAAAAAACCATATATATGCCGCAAGAAAAAAACCAATACCACCACTTGAAAGTCCGTCCATGAAAAGACCGGATAATATTGAAAAAATACAGCCTTCCCAAAAATTTGATTTCTGCCCAAGATAAATTATGAAGATGAGGAGAGGATCATAAAAAGCCAGATACTCTGGGACATGAGGACGAACAATTGTCTGAAAAAGCCCGGACACTATGCATATTGAGATATAGAGGAAAATATTCATTCCAGGCTCTCTCCAGGCCCTGAATTAAGAAAAACTATTACTTCCTCTATCTTGCTGAAATCCACATCAGGCTGAACTTCAATATCCTGGAAAACGCCCGGCCCCTTCACAATCACCTTTGAAACGGTACCGATGCTTATTCCCTTGGGATAAACTCCGTCAAGACCGGAAGTTATTAATGAGTCCCCTTCCTGGATATCCTGCTTTCTAAGTGCATATTCCAGGCGGCACCGACCCTCTGAGGCACCCTTTAGAATTCCTCTGGCCCTGCTTCGCTGAACAAGAGCGTCAACAGCGCTGTTTCTATCTACAATGAGCATGATCTTGGAATAACGGGATGAAACTTCAACCACCTGGCCCACTACACCTGCCGGAACCACGACCGCGTCTCCCTTGGCAACGCCATCATCTTCGCCTCTGTTGATGGAAAGGGAATTATGCCATGGAGAAGGATCCTGGCCTATTATTTCGGCAGCGATGGAGGCTCTGTCAATTTTCTCCCTGAAATTGAGATATTCCCTGAGTCTCTGATTTGTTATTTCAAGTTCTGCACATTTTCTTGCATTCTGCCTGGCTTCCTGAAGATCCTTTTTTAAATTCCGGTTTTCTTCGACAGTGGAAACAAGCTCAAAATAAGAACTCCACAAATAGCCAAAACCGCTTGAAATATATGACAAAACCTCCTGAATCGGTCCAATGACAGCCAAAGAATAGCCGCCTCCGCCCCTCAAAGAACTCTTGTCATTCTTAATATTGCTTGAGAGAATTATTATTGTAGCCGCCAGGACGATGACGGCAAAACAGATCAGAAAATTTTTCTTTGAAAACATTGACTATGGTATCATCACCTGTCTCAGCATTTCAATACTGTCAAGGGACTTGCCAGCGCCCCTTACAACCGTTGACAACGGATCATCAGCCACAGTAATGGGAAGGCCACATTTTTCCCTGAGAAGCTTGTCCAGATTTTTCAGAAGACCGCCTCCGCCTGTGAGCACTATCCCCCTGTCCACTATGTCAGCGGCAAGTTCTGGTGGTGTCTGCTCCAAAGCGCTTTTTACGGTCTCAACAATGGAATCGACCTGCTCGCTTATGGCAACCCTTATTTCTTCGGAATCAATGGCAAGGATTTTGGGAATGCCCGTCACAGTATCCCTTCCCTTTACTTCTATGGTTTCTATATTTGTGGGATCAGGGTAAGCGTTACCTATGGTTGTCTTGATTATTTCTGCGGTTCTTTCACCAATCAGAAGATTGTACTTACGCTTGATATACTGCATTATGGCAGCATCCATTTTGTCGCCGGCAACACGAAGTGATTTACTGTAAACTATTCCGGCAAGGGATATTACAGCCACTTCCGTAGTTCCACCGCCTATGTCAACAACCATATTACAGACAGGTTCGGTAATTGGAAGGCCTGCGCCGATGGCAGCAGCCATTGGTTCCTCTATAAGAAAAACTTCACGCGCGCCAGCTGAAAGAGCAGATTCCCTGACAGCTCTTTTTTCCACCTGCGTAATTCCTGATGGAACAGCTATTACAATTCTTGGTCTTACAAGATTCTTACGATTATGAACTTTATGAATAAAATGACGAAGCATTGCTTCTGTGACCTCAAAATCTGCAATAACACCGTCACGCATTGGGCGAATAGCGACTATGTTGCCAGGGGTTCTGCCAAGCATTTTCTTCGCCTCCGAACCAACGGCAAGAACCCTGCTTTTCATTCTGTTATCTGTTCTTACAGCCACAACAGAAGGTTCGCTCAGAACGATCCCCTTGCCCTTGACATATACAAGTGTATTTGCTGTGCCGAGATCGATAGCAAGATCTTTCGAAAAAAAACCAAAAAACGAATCAAGAAACATATTTTTACCAGAGCCAAATCAAGAATTATTAAAAGTAATTCATGTCCATGTGTTTATTTTTGAATAAAAACAGGATGAATTTCACAGATATCAAAGTACAGCAACAAGTGACAATCGGTATCAAAAAACAGATATCTTTACAAGAGAAATAACCGAAATTCCAAGCCATTATGATGTGACAATCAAATAAGACCTGACTTAGAAAGGGATTGAACCACGCGATCGTGAATGAGCGGGCGGAAGCGCCTGATATTGATATTCAGAGCAGTAGGATGAACCCGGTTGGTCAGAAGAATTACGCACAGCCCGGTTTTAATATCCAGCCAAAATGAAGTTCCTGTATAGCCGAGATGCCCGACTGAAATATCTGAAAAAAAATGTCCGCTGCTTGATCCTTCCTTTGAAGGGGCATCAAATCCGGGAGCGCGCTCATAGCCAGAAGGTATTTCGAAAAACTTTCGCGCTTCGGACTTTAAACAACAGATCACTGTCTGATCACCACCTCTATAAACATCTGATAACAAGCCAATAATCGAATTAACATCATTGATTGACCCGAAAAGACCTGCATGCCCGTCATATCCTCCTGAATAATAAGCATTCAGATCATGGGTTTCCCCCTGCATTAACCTTCTCCTGAAGGGGCAGTCTTCAGTTGCGGCAAATCGCCCAGAAGGAAGAACAGGCATTGACGAGCCATAGAAAAAGATATTCTTCAACCCAAGAGGGGCTGCTATCCATTCCATGAAACACTTTTCAAAAGAGAATCCACTAACTTCCTCTACGATCATTCTTAGGATCATGAAGCCCAAGTCACTGTATACAGTTTTTTTACCAACAGGGCTTTCAAGCTGTTCTTCAAAAAGAAGTTTCCTGAGACCTGCTTTTCTGTGTTCAGGATCAAGCGTTGACAAAACTTGGTAGTAAGGCCTGTGCGCGGGAAACCCTGACTTATGACAAAGAAGATCCAATACGCTAATATTCCTTTTGCCCCCTGTGAACCCAGGGATCATATCACCCAGTGTGCTTTCAAAACGAATGACACCATCCAGCACAAGCTTCATCACACATAAAGAAGTTGCGAGTGGTTTGGTCAGTGAGGCCAGATCGAAAATGGTATCAGTACCAATGGGGGTACCCTTATAAATATTTGCAAGCCCTGAATCAGCGCGGAAAATTTTTTTCCCCCAGATCGAAACGAGTATGGAGCCACCTGCGAAGATTCCTTCTGAAACGGCATCGTCCATCATCTTTCTGATATCAGGAAAGCCTATATCCATTCGACCACACCCTGGTTCAGATCGATTAAAACATTGGCCCCGAAAGGAACAGGTATATTGCGTGTGCCGTGGCCAAAACCAGGCCAGGCAATAACAGCTGTTTCTGTTGAAGAAAACTCCCTGACAAAAAGATCATGAATCTCACTAAGCGGAGCGCTGCCATCGAAACAACCCAAGATAACAGCCTTTAGGCCATCAAACATCCCAGCAAGTCTCATGTGGAAAATCATCCGGTCAATCTTATATGCCGGTTCGTTTATATCTTCAATAAAGAGCAGGCAACCAGACCAGTTTTTCTGATATTTCGTACCGGCCGTATGGCAAAAAGTTGTTAGATTACCACATATCGCCTCGCCCTCAAGCCTGGTTCCACCGGACAGACTAACCATGTCATGCAAAATCCAGCGCCTTTTCCATGTCCCGGAAAGAACACTGAAAAATGAATCAGCAGACTCCTTATCAGAGTAAGCAATGCTTGAAACCATGGGGCCATGCCAGGTTATGAATTCGCCTCTGCTGGTTATTTCAGAAAGAAGCAGGGTATTGTCGCTGAAACCCATGAAAATTTTAGGATTGGCGGCTATCAGGTCATAATCAAGGAATTCCGCCATTCGTATGCAGCCATATCCGCCCCTCGCGCATACTATGGCTTTAATTTCTGGATTAAGAAACATTTCCATCAGAGATTCGGCCCGATCTCTGTCCGAACCTGCAAAATATCCGTTCTGACGAAACAGGGTGCCAGAAACAACCGGAACAAAACCATTTTCAATTATTACCCTGCATCCTTTTTCAACGGCCGACGCCTCAACCTTTCCGCCAGCCGCGATAATACCGATGGAATCTCCCGGTTTTAGGCCGGGCGGATAGCTTAATTGCATCCCTGATTTATTGATAACCATATTGACATCTCTATTATGCGGTGTTATTTAAGTCGAGTTTCGAGTCGGGGCGTAGCGCAGCCTGGTAGCGTACTAGCATGGGGTGCTAGGGGTCGGAGGTTCAAATCCTCTCGCCCCGACCATAAACGAATCATTCAAAAACACAAGGGATTCTTGATCAAGAATCCCTTTTTTTATTTTTTCAAACTCTCTCTGTTTTCACCGAAATTCTGGCCACAAAATCATCCTGACTGACAAAAATACTATTTTCCGAGTCCGTATTTACGAAGCATGGCCATACCGCCCTGGACACTCAGAGTATCATCAAATCCAAGCTCGCGAAGATTCAACTGGGCCTCGAAAGATCTGACTCCAGTATTGCAGACAAGCACAACCTTTTTGTCCGAAGGAATTTCTGAAATCCTGTCCTTCAACTCATCCTGGGGTATGCTATTCCAAGTGCCCGGATATTTTTCAACAAAAGGCTTTGCGTCAGGAAAGGCTCTGCAGTCTATAAGACAGACATCTCCTGACTGCACTTGTTCCCAGTATTTTTCGAAGGATTCCGCATCAACGGCCTCGAGATAACCGTCGAGAACATTATCAGCCACATTGGCAAGAGCATTCACTATATCCATGGCTGATGAAAAAGGCGGAGAATAGGCAAGTTCAAGATTGCTTATATCCTGGATAACAGGTTTTCTGTCAAGAAGAGCAGCCACAGCATTTATGCGACCCACAAGAGCATCTCCTTTACCACTTATACCCTGGATGCCAAGCACCCTTTTAGTATTCTTTTCAACGACAAGCTCAAGGAACATGAGTTCCTTGTCAGGATAAAAATGAGCCCTGTCAAGCTGACACATCTGAACACTGATGGCATCAAACCCGCAGGCCCTTGCCGTTTCTATGGTAAGCCCGGCACCAGCAAGGGCATTATCGAAAATCTTCACCACAAAACTTCCCACCGCCCCAGGGAATTCAGCCTTGCCGCCGGCAAGATTTGTTCCGATTACCCGCCCCTGCCTGTTTGCCATTGATCCAAGGGGATAAAATCCGGCTTTGCCAGACACGAGGTTTTTAAGCTCTATGCAGTCACCACCTGCATAAATGTCAGGATCAGAGGTCTGAAGAAATCTGTTTACAACTATTCCTCCGGTTTCCCCGACATCAAGACCTGCTTCAGCAGCAAGTGCCACATTTGGCTTGATGCCTGCCGCAAGAATAACAAGATCCGCGTCAATGGCTCTTTTATCAGTAATAACCCTTTCGACATTGCCTTCGCCTTCAAAGGCAGTGACCGTTTCTCCCAAATAAAAAACGACGCCCTTCTCGCTCATAAGATTCTTGGCCATGGCAGACATGCCTTTGCTCACAAATCCAGGCATTATCTGGTCCCGGAGTTCAATAACTGCGGTATCCAAACCCCACATATCAGTAAACGCCTCGGCCATCTCAAGACCGATGAACCCCCCACCCACTATAACAACTGACGAGGCCTCGCCCTTAACGACCCTCTCCTTTATGGCAATGGCGTCATGAAGATTTGCAACTGTGTATATATTGCCAAGATCCTTTCCTGGGATATCAAGTTTTCTCGGAATGGTACCAGTGCCAATTACAAGTTTATCATAGGGGAAAATTGTTAAAACCCCGTCCCTGTTGATGGCATGCACTTCTTTACTTGCCCTGTCGATCTTTGTGACCCTCGTAGAAGTAAAAGCGGTAATGCCTTTTACCTTCCTGAAAAAATCCACATCCCTGACCATATGAAAGCTTGTACTCTGAAGCTCCTTATAATCGCTTACATCTCCTGATACATAATATGGAATGCCGCATCCGCCATACGAAATATACTCATCCTGATCCAGTATAATCACTTCCGATTCAGGATCTATGCGTTTAAATCTGCATGCAGCCTTTGATCCCAGAGCCACAGCGCCTATAACAACAACCTTTTTAGCCATTGGTCACCTCAAAGAGTTTCTATTTTCAAGTATCAGTCAAAGTAATTATTTATTCCGTCCATAACCTTATTTTATAAAAAAACGAATTGTCAATTAACATGATCAAGGAGAGTCCAAATTATTCTTGATGATCTCGTAAAAAGTCAGAAAAGGGTATCAGCGTCATGCCTGACTCGATCCGGTATCCAGTATTTTCAGACAGTTCTGGATTCCGGCATGCGCCGGAATGACGAAAATCGGACTTCTTGCTATATTGTCATTATTAATGCTCTATAAACATATTAACCTACCTCTATAAATCAGAATTTTGATGTGTAAGCCGCTGACACAGCTAACGCGCAAGCAGACAATTCTTAGAGGTGATTTTATGTATTTGAGACTTTTAGCAGAAATCCCTGGCATGGATAAATCCCTCACTCCCGCCATTTTCCAGACATCATTCAGTATAACAAGACAATTACCATACCGCATATTGCGATATGACCGAAACACAATGTTTTTTATAAAAACAAGCAAAACAAAAATATAGATTTTATAATAAAGACAATTTATTATTTAAAAAAATCTAAAACAAACCGATATAAAAATAAAATGATTCTATGTATCGTAAGGCTTCTCAATTTGACGAGCTGGTAAAGCATAGATACGAAAACCAGCAAAAAAAACACGGCCGTCTCTATTAATGCCATGATCTAAGAAAGGCAAACAATGCCAGAAACTCAGGACATAATCATACAATGCGAGCTCTGCAAATCAAGATACAGAGCACCTGCGAGCATATCCGGGAAGGTGGTCAAATGTCCTAAATGCAGCCACAAGCAGGCAGCCTCAAAGGAAAGTGGAAAAACAGGCTTACCCATTATCCTGACCATAGGATATCTATATGGAATAATAGATAAAAACACAGTCCAACTAATTGCAAACCTGTACAATGAGGCATTGAAGAACGGAAAAAAAAACAATATCGAATCCTTTATCCGTGAGCAGGGCCTTTTGACCAGTGAACAGCTCCAGCTGATTGAAGACAGTGAAAAAGCGTGGGATCTCAGACAAATGGAGGTCGAATTCGCCCAATTGCTTATAAAAAACAATCTCATAGCAAAGGATGTTGTGGATAAAATTCTCAAATACCAGGTCAATATTTTCAATCAAAAAAGAGAGATAGTTCTTGTTGGAGACATACTGGTTGCGGGGGGGCTTCTTACAAAAAATAAGAGGGATGATCTCCTCGCATCACAGGGCAGAAAAAATTCAAAATACTCATTTAAAGACGGCAAACTTATTGAGGAAGAAATCATTCAGGAAAATCCTGGGCAAAATCAGGATCAGACAGATCAATCAGATCTCTTTGAAATAAAACTCTCGGAAGATAAAATTTCAGCATATCTGATCCTTAAAAATGACAAGGCTCCGATAACTGTAAATGATGTTCTGACAGAGTTGGACAGACTTGGCATATCCTATGGTGTTGTCGACAATTCCCTTATTGAAGGCTTTCTGAAATACCACAAAAGCACCCAGAAGCTGTTCAAGCTTGCCCAGGGCATCAAAACGGAACCGGGCAGAAATGCTGTCATAAACTACTATTTTGATACAGAATACTTAAAACCATGTTCTGTGGTTGAGGGTGATCAGATTGATTTCAGAGACAGGGGCACAATCCCTTTCGTTAATGCAGGAGATATTGTTGCAGAAAAAGTTCCTGCCGAACCCAGCAATGACGGAATAGACGTACTCGGGCAAGTCATACAGGTTCCAAGGACAATTGATGTAAACATGCTTGCAGGAAATGGCATAGTTATGGACGAAAGCAATCTGAAAGCCATTGCCCAGATAAGCGGCCAGCCAGTTCTATCTTTTGGCGGAATAATCAGCATCCTTCCTGAGATAGAGATAAAGGGAGACGTAGGTTATCAAACCGGTCACATAGTATTTGAAGGCAATATCATAATCAAAGGATCGATACAGGACGGCTTTAAAGTTAAGGGTGCAAATATAACAGCGGCAGAAATTGCGGGCGGGATCATAGAAGCGACCGGGAGTGTCACCGTTTCAGGAGGTGTAACAGACGCGACGATATCATGCATGGGCATTTTAACCGCCAAGTTCATAAACAGCTCAAATATACACTCCTATGGTGATATCTTTGTAAAAAATGAGATAATTGACTCAACCATAATAACCAGCGGAGCTGTTGAAATCAAAAAGGGAACAATAATTTCATCCGATATTTCTGCAAAACGAGGTATGATTGCAAGGGAAGTAGGTTCTGAAACCTCCCGGAGCTGCAGAATTAAAATAGGAACCCTTGACCATGAGAAACAGGAGTTAAGGAAAATAGAATCCAGACTTGAATTCAAGAGGACGTGGGCAAAAAAGATTGAAAAGCTTATCTATAGTATTGCAAATGAACTCAAAAAAAACCAGGAAGAGCAAACAAAGCTTGCGCACATTGAGGACAGGGCATCCATCGAAATAAGAAGCCTCAAGACCGCTCTTGCAGAAGCTGGATCAGACAAGACAAAAGAAAACGTCATTGAAACAAGAATCAAGCAGCTTCAGGACATTATTGAAAAGACCGAATCAAGAATCGCTTTACTTTTCAGAGATCAGGATCTTTTAGAACAGCATCTGAATGAAGAGCCTCATGAACTTGAAAAAACAAATAAAGAGATTGAAAGAATACTTAATGAAAAACATGATTTCGAAGCGTGGATGGATAGCATAAGTCCGGTTTCCATACTCAAGGTTGAGGGTGCAATTGCAGCTGGAACGGTTGTTTCAGGAGAAGGCTCTTCGGCAGTAGTTCAGAACACTGTAAAAAAAGTTAGGGTTCAGGAAGTCATCGTCACAATTCCTCCGGTAGGAAGTCAGCATGAAATGGTCATAAAACCGCTCAATTGATTTTTGTACGCCCCAGCCACCGTATACACCATAAATTCAGGGTAATACCCAAACAAAGCATAACATCTTATACAAAATCTTCATTAAAGAGCCTTCAGGGCATTGACATATTTGATAACCGCCAATATATAATCGAAAGCTATTAACTTTATTAAACAGACATGCCATCTAAGAGGAGTAAGTCATGCTGTCGTTTTTTCCTGGCCCGGTTAAGGGGTCAATTCTTTTTCTGCTTTATTGTGTTAATACCGTTTTCTGGGGCTTTTTTCTTCTCCCGGTATCTTTTCTCAAACTTGTAATTCCATTTCCAAAAACAAAAAAAATCCTTTCAAGAATAATAGATCTGATTGCCACGCTCTGGATTTCAGTAAACAATTTCAATCTTGCCCTCTTCCATAAAATTAGCTGGGATGTATCAGGACTCGACGGCCTTGATCGAAATGAATGGTATCTTGTGGTATGCAACCATCAATCATGGGTTGACATTCTCGTGCTCCAAAAAACCTTTAACTTCAGGATCCCTTTCCTTAAATTTTTCCTTAAAAAAGAGCTGATCTGGGTACCTGTAATGGGTGTAATATGGTGGGCACTGGACTATCCATTCATGAAAAGATACAGCAGCGATTTTATTAAAAAGAACCCACATCTGGCAGGTAAAGACATTCTGGCAACTAAAAAAGCCTGTGAAAAATACAAAAACAAGCCCGTATCCATAATGAACTTTATGGAAGGAACAAGATTTCATCACAGGAAACACAAAATCCAGAAATCTCCTTACAAAAACCTTCTGCTCCCCAAAGCCGGCGGAATTTCATTTGCACTGTCTTCAATGGAAGAATTCATCACAGGCATAATTAATGTTACAATTTATTATCCTGAAGGGATTCCCACATTCTGGCAATTTATCTGCGGAGGCACAAGCAGGATAGTTGTTAAGGCAGAATTCATACCTAAAGACGCAAAACTTTTTGGAGACTATTTCAACGATCCTAAGTTCAAGGAAGAATTTCAAAACTGGGTAAATACCCTCTGGCGTGAAAAAGACGAACTGATAGAATCCCTGAAAAACGCAAGCTGATTAGCAGACAATTAAACATAAAAGCTCATTTGTGATAGATCTTTAATAGCCGCAGTCAAGAGAAGACCTGTCCCTGTTGAAGCCAGGGACAGGAATCCAGAAACTAAAATCTGACTTTTTGTGGCCTCACCTTTTTTCGGAGCCATCATTTCGCATCCCCCAGCAACATAATTGCCCCCACTTTCAATCCTGAATTTTATAGTGGGCAACGAGGCGCGGCAATAAACCGGCATCGACTTAGTTCATAAAGATCAAAAAAATGCGTATTCAAAATCAAATATACAACATAATGTATATTGAAAAATTATTCCCATTGATATATTGTGACCAGACCTTCATTGATGTCCTTCCTGAAGGTAAAGACTCGTGCTGAAATACGAGGCAGCGCAGCCAGAAAACCGAGTTTGAAATAGCACATCCATTTAGTTCCTGGCCCTGCCAGGTACAAATCAGATTATTATCTGTAAATTGTTCAAAAGGAGAAATTTGAGTGAATCCCAAAAAGGTCAGTGAAAGCAGTGTGGTTTTTAGAGAGCTGATGTCTCCCCAGGATGCAAATATAGCGGGCAATGTTCATGGTGGTGTAATAATGAAGGCCATTGACAATGCTGCCGGAGTTGCCACCATCAGACACTGCAGAAGCAATGCTGTAACAGCGTCAATTGATCACATGGACTTCCATAGCCCCGTTTTCATTGGTGATATCCTGACCATCAAAGCAAGTCTTAATCTGGTAGGGACTTCATCATGCGAGGTTGGAGTTCGGGTTGAAGCAGAAACAGTTCTGACTGGAAAAACAAGGCATGTCGCCTCTGCTTACCTTACATTTGTCTCTCTTGATGAAAACCTGCGACCAAGACTCATGCCCCAACTCATACTTGAGACGGACAATGAAAAAAGAAGAAACAGAGAAGCCATTGTAAGAAAAAAGGCGCGTCTTGCCGAAAAAAAGCAGCTCAAGGCTTGCAGCGAAAACCCTAATGAGTGCTGAATTTATTAACTTTCCAGAGTGACTTTTAAAATTGACAAGGTCGTAAAAAGTTGGATTCCGGCGCAGACCGGAATCCAAAAGTATCTGAAAACACAAAGATACAGGATCAAGTCCGGCATGACTCTGACGCATAAAAAGGCTTTTTTAGAAATTGTCTACAGAATCAAGGGCAGATAAAATCCTTAAGATAACAGGCAATATCTGCTCCCTTACAAAAATACCATTAAGACCATGATGAAGCGACTATTCAAATAGATTAGTCATCTACCAAAACACATTGCAATTGAAACGCCCCAAGTTTCAGTCAACCGTTATTTTTCAAATCTTGCTTTTTTTCAGTAATTAAATGTAAAATTAACAAGTATATATTGAAATAGGTCATTTATTTGCTTACTTTATATAATTAAGATCACAAAGCATGTCGCGCTGTCCATGCAACAATTTTAGGCCAATTGACATGGAATAGGCCATTTTAAGATTTGAACAGGATAAAAATAAGGATTTAAAAATGCGCAACTTCTTTTTCGATAAGTTCGAAAATCCTCTGACAGGCTCTAAAAACATTGCATGCCCTTTTGAAACCATTACAGAGCAAATGGAAGTGGCCCAGAATTATTTTCTTGACATGCTGGCTTACATGAACGAATTCGCAGTTCCTTACTTTTCCGCTTCCCAGTATTTTACCAACGTGGAAAAGGAAAAAATTCTCACAAACTCACCTCTTGAGAATCTGCATTCCTACGTCAGCCTTGCAGACATGAACCTTGATCTGACAGCAAGAAGTTTTCTGGGAGTTTTAAAAGCCATAAGCACTTACGGGACAAAAGACATAAAGGATGCCACAGACGCTTTTCTCAATACAGTCTTTGAAATAAAAGATGGAGAAACCCTCAAAAATTTCATGGACAGAAAAGCAAGAATGATACATCTGCTGACAAACGTTTACCCAAAAGCAATAAAAGAATCAGGAAAATATTTCGGATTTCACTTCGAACAGGGCAGAGATATTAAGGTAGCGGAAACTGACAGATTTATAATGTATCAGGTAATGCCAACCATTCCCGGAGTTGAAGTTAATACATCCTGCAAACCTGTGCTTATTCTTCCTCCTTACGTACTTGGCCCGAACATTCTCGCCTTTCTACCTGACGAGCAAAGAAGCTATGTTCACAGTTTTTCCAACAAAGGAATCCCGACTTACATACGGATAATGAAGAACATCAAGCTCCATGAAGCTGTGCAGATAATGACACCTGAAGACGACGTAAACGACACGTTTTTTTTCTGTAAAAAAATCAAAGAAAACAATGGCAAGATGGTGACCTTGAACGGTTATTGCCAGGGAGGTTTCTTTGCATTTCTCAATATTGCCTCGGGCAAACTTGACGGACTGGCAGATGCGCTCATCACATGCGTTGCGCCAATTGACGGATCGCTCAGTGTTGGATTGAACAATTTTCTTAAAAGCCTCCCGCCGAGATTCAACAAACTTGAATACGGGGCAAAAGCCCTCCCAAACGGCATCAAGGTTGCTGATGGTGACATAATGGCATGGGTATACAAGCTGAAGAGCATAGAGTTAGAATTTCCGCTCGTTGCCCTCTACAGGGACATGTCAATGTTTGATTATCCCGGGAATGAAAATGCATCCATCAGCAAGACTGCCGCGGCCCTTAATTACTGGCTTACATACGAAAAAACCGATCTGCCTATGGATATAACCAGAATGAGTTTTCTTTCCTATAACAACCCTATTAAAGATGATGGAACAACTCCAATAACTCTTTTTGATAAAAAAATAGATTTCAGGTATATTAAAGAAAAGGGTATAAAATGGCTAATTTGTTATGGAGAGAATGACGACCTTGTTGAAAAAGATTCTGCTCTTGCACCTTTAAAATATTGCAATGCAGAAGTTGCAGCTTTCCCTAAAGGGCATGTAGCTATAGCCACTTCCTGGTCTCATCCTGATTCGAAATACGCGCTCCACAAAAAATTTGACAATAATAAGGGCCCGGTTTTTTTCCAGCTTGAACTTGACAGTGAAGCACCTAAAAAATAATACGCGCTCTTTATATGCCGACAAAGGTGCTTATAACGCATATAGAGAGTTAAAAAATTTATTTAAAAAGAAGTCTGATAATCAATGGTTTTCATATGTTCTTCCGCAAGAACGCTGACTGAAACCAAGAACCATTAACAGACAACTTTTCCATGTTTATGCCTGCAATTAAACCTAAATGCCGGGAGGTTATCATGGAAGAAGAAAGAAAAAATGAAGTGTTGTCAGAAGAAAAGTCTGCTGCTGAAAAAAGTGACAGCAGAAAAGGTTGTGAACGAAGAATAAGAAAAAGCCTTGGCCATATGTATATTACAACTATAGGCTGGATATGCAGACGGGAAAAAGACAGAAGAAATAAAGACTGTCAGGAATGACACGCTCAAATGATGCGGACGGATAATCTGCAAATTATTCAGCAGACAAACATCTTTATTTGAGCAAAAGCTGTATTTATTCCCGCCCCAAAGCATATTCCTATATGTTGCAGAATAGCTGCGCATTCAACAAGTGCTGCATCGCAATACAGACGCAGAAACTGTAAGACTAATGTCATTACAACTAAGGTTTTACGGTCTTAATCATGCATTATTTTTTGATTTTTTATGTTTTACAGGATTTTTAATGGATAAGGATAAGAGAAAAAGGCTCAGAATCAACTTTTCTGCCCAGACAAGATTGATAGATAAAGAAAATGGAAATACTTATTCGGTATCCATGACAGACATCAGCATGAATGGTTTAAGCGGGACATCAAGCGGCATTCCTTTTCAAAGTGGTCAAAACTGTGATGTAGAAATAATAATACCAGGAAGAGCAAGCCGACTGATCCTTGAAATAAGCGGCAGAATAGCCAGAATTGAAAATGAGACAGTAGCTGTTGAATTTGATAATGACCTTGAATGGTGGGCAATTTTCTCAATTTACAAACCTTATGGTGGCAAGGAAAATGAGGGATTAATCGAATAAAGCCAGATGAGTCAACAGAAAAAAAATTGGGTCGTCAGCTCGTTCATATTATATTCATGAAGCCCAATATAGTTGTAAATCCTAAAAAATTCCGAACTGCCACTTGATTTACAATCTATCCATAGATAATAATTTGTCAGTTAAAATGAATAATATTCCTTAATTTGGAACTAAAAATCATTCATGCTCAAACACATATCCAATAGATCTTCTGCTTTTAAAATACTCGGGATTCTTGGGGTCTTCTTCAAAATATTTTCTTAACCTGACTATAAAATTATCAACAGTTCTGGTGGACATACCTCTGCTATATCCCCATCCTATCTCAAGCAATTTGGCCCTTGAGAGTGGTTTACCCTTGTTGATGACAAAAAGCTTTATAAGTTTTATTTCCTGCTGAGTAAGGCTTATCTTTTCAGAACCATGAAACGCTTGGCCTGATATAAAATCTATTTTATTAGGGCCAAATTCGTAAATTCCATCTTCATAGGGGTTTCTTTCTCCCTCTTCCATACTTTTTTCAGTTTCCCATCCTGACCTTTTGAGAAGCCGCCTCACCCTTAAAAGAAACTCTTCCAGATTGAATGGTTTTGCAAGATAATCATCACTCCCGAATTTCAGTCCTTTTATTCTGTCCTCGAGGTCTCCCTTGGCTGAGAGAATCAGTACGGGAATCTTCTGATCTTCGAGCCTTATACCTTTCAGCACCGCCATGCCGTCGATTACCGGAAGCATTATATCAAGAACGATAAGATCAGGCGCCCAGCTTTTCCATAACTGCATTGCCGCGCCTCCGTCCGAAGCGATTTCAACCTCAAATCCTTCAAGAGAAAGACTAAGTTTCAGCCCCTCTGCGATATGCTTTTCATCTTCAACAACGAGTATTCTTTTTTTATCTTCAGACATTTCACCCTCCGGAGAATAGAAAACACAAAATCAGGAACTATGAACTTCCTGAATCATCTGAGACTGGAAGAACAAGTGTAAAAATGGAACCTTTCCAGGCTCCTCGACTATGCGCGATAATCTTACCGCTATGGATTCTGGCGATATTATTAACAATGTACAGACCGAGTCCGCTGCCTTTGGCTGTCATATTATCAGAAATTCCAATCTGATAAAATTTTTTAAATATTTTATTAAGCTGGTTTTTCCTAATCCCTATTCCGTTATCCTGGAAATAAATTTCAACCCTTTGAGAGATGCGCTTGAAAGAAACCCTGATCGCAGGCTTATCAGAATTATTGTATTTAATCCCGTTGGTTATGATATTCATTATCAGCATTTCGAAAAGGACGTCATTGACCTGGCACACAATGCTCCCATGTTTCGGAGGAAGCACCTTGACATCTGCATCGACAAATACGTGTCTATTTTCATCAACAAGATTACGAATAAACTCGTAAACATTTTTTGGTGCAAACTCGCCCGCATAATGTTTGCTTTCTATCCTGGCGAGGTTCAATATCCTGGATATATTATCAGAAAGCCGGCCTACGTCCTGAATCATATACCTAATATATTTATGCTGATCCTCTTTTGACAGATCATATTTAAGAAATGTCTCAAGATAAAGCTTCAAAGATGTCACCGGGGTTTTAAGCTCATGGGTAAAATTATTGATGAAATTATGCTGCAATCTATACAACTGTATTGTCTTTAGAAGATACAAAAAAATTATGAAAATGCCGGCAGATGTCAAAGCCACAAGAACCGACAGGACAACAACTACAAGCCATGTTCTTGATATAAGAAACTGGCCGGCCTCGATATTGAACTTGAGTATAAGATTTTCAAGATCTGTCGTCACCTTCAGGAACCAGTACAAAGACAGAAAAAGAAACATGGCTATAAGGCCAATCGAAATAGCAAGAATTGTAACCGGATGGAAGAACCACGGAGTTTTTGCAAGAAGATCACTTCTTGACCAAAGATTGGACATATACTTATTCAACTATCCCTCCTAATTTAAAACATGATAGTTTGACAAGAAACTTTACCCTTGATAGCCTTGTTTTATTTAATAAAAAGCTATTATTTTTTCAGAGGTTATTAGTGATGCAAAACCCGGTCATACAAATCAGAGGATATCATCTTGATGTATATGGTCACGTTAATAATGCCCGATATTTAGAATTCCTTGAGGAAGGAAGATGGACCATGTTCGACGGCAAGATAGATCTTGACGAATGGCGTAAAAACGGTCGATCCTTCTATGTAGTGAATATCAATATTAACTATAATAAAGCGGCCGTTCTCGGAGACTTTATCGAAGTCGTGTCCAAGATCATAAAATTCGGAAACAAAAGCGGGAAAATCAGCCAGAAAATCGTTCTCGCAAACACAGACACGGTATGCGTTGATGCAGAAGTCACATTCGCCATAGTGGACGATTCAGGCAAGGCTCTCCCCATAAAAGGCGAACTACGGGCTCTCCTTGAACAACTCTGAATCCTTGAGGACTCGGACATACCCTTGATTTACTGCATAGGCTGACAGCTATTTTAGCCCCCAAAAAAAGAAAAAAACCGGGGTGAAACGAACTTCTCCCCGGCATAAGTAATAAAACTAAGGCATAGCAGCAAGCTGGTCGTAGTTTACAGCCTTGGCATAAGCCATTAGATCGTCCTGGGTAATATCATTACCTTCAACTGTGACGAGAATCTTGTTTGCAACGACTATATTGATATTTCCGCTCTTGTTTGCCGCATCAAATTTGACAATGGCTTTCTGATTATTGATTTTTTCAAGTTTACCGCCATCAGAAGTAGCAAACATAGGATTGCTGAAGAGCATCATCATGCTCTGGAGCATTGGAGAATCCGTTACGAATTTTACGGAAACGGAACCTTTATCTTTTTTACTGTACTTTCCTTCGGCTGAAACTCCGCCACCAAAAACAGCCGCTCCTGAAGCCTGGGAAGAAGGCTCTTCTGCCTTCCAGCCGTCAAGGGGCTTTGGAAGGAGTGTTTTTATCTTCTCAGCCTTAAGCTGTGCTATCTTCTGAGAGGCAAAATTCAGGCTGTTTACTGCTTCGGCGTGGTTGCCTTTTTTGTAGTGCTCGAGTCCTTCATTTATTGAATCAGTAACTTCATCCGCAAACACATACCCAGAGCAAAACATGCCAACAATAAGAATGACAAAAAGACTCTTTACAGACTTCAACATCTTCATATTACCTCCCAGGAATTCATATTTTAGAATATTTTCTCACCATAAAAACATCGTTTATATCAAACAAAAAAAATGATCAAGAATTATGAATTTATGCGTCGTATTGGAAAAAGCAAAAGCTCTATTTCTGATAGCACAAAAAAGCCCTTCGATATTCCCGAAGGGCTTCTATTTGAAAGTTAAAGCATCCAAGAACTCTATATAAACAATACGCGCACCATCATTTGAATAATTCCTTATCAGACATGCGCGGAGCCAAGTCCGGCATGACGCTGAAGCCGTTTATGACTTTTTGCGAGACCACCTTATTTAAGCATGGCTTCAATCTTTGCTATCAATTCTTTTTCCTGCTTTCCCGGAGTTTTTCCGCCTGCCGCAGCAACCTGATGTGCAAATTTAATGGCTTCAGCTCTTTCTTCAGGAGTCTTGAGAAGTTTTGGAAGTGCGGCAAGGGCCTTTTTGCTGTCCACCTGAATCATCCTGAACTGCGCAGCCACAAGAGCTCGGAACTGCTCTATCGTCATATCCCTGAACTCAGGCCTTGTCCTTATTATCTGCCCGGCTTCCTTAATCTCAATTTCCTCTATTGTTTTGTCTATGGCAATTACGGCTGCGAGAACCCGTATAAGTCCGTCAGCATAACCGCCATCCTCCATTGCCTGACCCCATTTTTTCTTATCTTTTTTCAAATCGTCTTTTCTAGAAGCAACGGCAAGCACGCCATCAACCGCATCAGTTGCAGTCTGTGTCTTTGACGGAATCATGAGTGTAACCAGAGGATTTGTATATATTGCCTTAAAAAGCGCCTCATCCCTCATGTCACGCAAATCGCGATAAAGATTCCAGCTTTCTTCGATCAAATCCGAAATATCCTTCTCAATCAGCCTGAAGCGATTCTGATCCCCTATTTCACCCCTGTTTTCCTTGACGTATGGAGCAAGAGTGGCAACTGGTATCATGAAAGGATTAACATCTGACACCACATACCTCTGAACCCTCAAAGGATGAAGCAGCTTCAGAGCCAGAGCAGAATTACGGTTTGTAACTGCTTTTACAAAAGGGCTGATAAATGCATTGTAAAAACTATCATTTATTTCTGAAAGAGCGGCAACATGACCAAACGCATCTTCATCTCCAAATCCATCGTCCAGTGCCATCAAATCAGCGATGGTTCTTTCCTCGAATTTAACTTCATAATCATTGAGCCAAGGCTTGCTCGGATCATGCTCTATAATCATCTCATAGAGGCCAGGAGCCAGATAATTGATCATCTCGACGCTGCCTATTATTTCGCTCTGTTCTTTCTTTGCGATTGAAGAAGCTACAAAAATCCCCAGATGGCCTATTTTGGGGTGGATGATATAAACAATGACCTGCTGGTTTCTCTTGATCTCGTCAACAGTTCCATAAACTTGAACAATCCAGTTAAGAGCCTGTTGAGGGGGAGTAATATTATCGCCTTCTGATGCAAATACAACAACAGGATGACCAAAATTTTTAAGATTTATGACCTCGCCGTCATCAAGCGTAAAATCACCCTTTACAAGATGATTGCCTATAAAAAGGCCGTCTACAATCTTGTGGATCTCGGCCTTGGTCATCCAGAAAAAGCCGCCCCACCATTTTTCAAAGTCAAGAAAACGCTCTTCTTCTGTATCGACATTAGCGTATACATTATAAAGCTTCTTCCAGTTGGTATTTGCAGGATTGAGCATCTCCATGTTCATGACCAGATTCGCCCCGTCAAATTTCCCGTCGGAAAGGTCACTCAATAAAGAGTTCATCCAAACACCGCCGAGGAGTCCGCCTTTGTACCTCATGGGATTCTTGCCGTCGACCCCTGACCAATAAGAAAGGGGGGAACCGTTCAATACAAGAGGCCCGGCAAGATCAGGCCTGCTCGCGGCAAGAAGTGCTGATGCCCATCCACCCTGGCAGTTACCCATGATGGCAGGTGCAGGTGCAGCAGGATGACGCCTTCGGATTTCTTCCAAAAATTTGACCTCGGCGTTTTTAACGTCTGCAAGGGTTTGATTCGGCATCGGATTTGTATAGAAAAATATAAAATATACAGGATGGCCATGGCTAAGAGCCATACCAATTTCTGAATCCTGCTTGCTTCCGCCAATTCCTGGACCATGACCAGCCCGGGGGTCAATTATGACTATGGGTCTTTTTGTTGGACTCTCAGGCTGATAATCATCAACTGTATCCGAACGCCTCTCTGAAGTGCCTTTCTGGCCCGGTTTAGGAGCTCGGCGATCGATGATTTTGGCCAGCGCATAGTTTGCAGGATTCTTCTCAAATGTCCGTGCATCCATGAGGATTTCGTATTTGAATACAAGGACAGGTGGCTGCTGTTCATCCAGATGCTGGATATAGGTATTCCCTCTTTTCCTTAAAGCATCCATAAACAGAATGCTGCGCTGGGCCGAATCCAGAAAATAGTCATAAGCTTCCTTGGCTATACCTGAAAAAGGTATAAGCCCATCAAGACCTACATTCATATTGCCTCCTCACACATACAGCCTTTATCAGAATTATGAGCTTGTCTGACAGACCGCATCCTTATATCTTTAATTTTCAAAATGAATTTATAACCGTAAAAACAACCTTTTCTTTTTTATAATGAAGCGCTGAAAAAGTCCAAGAGTAATTTGCCATGCACAAAAGACAAAGCGCCTAATTATATTTATTAAACGCTGAATATAAGTGAGTTTTTTAAATCAAACAAAACACTGAGCTCCAAAACCGATGATTTCTTTATGGCAAAGCAACAATGGGTATCCAACGCATAATAAGATTCATTTATTTACTTTTGAAAGACAGGACTCCATGATTACTGTCCTTTATTTAACAACCAAGGTCATTGGCTTTTAAAGCAAGAAAATATATTACGATACACATTCAAGCATTGGCATTTGTTATTATTGAGGATGGATATGAAGAAATACCGGAACCCCTTACTCAAAAGGGCTCCGGTATTATTATTGATCTGACAGTTTCTGAATGGGACGACTATGAATAACAGACATCAGGATGAAAACACACCACAGCAGCAGTTGTTGCAACAGGCTCAAATGCGGATGCAGGTGTTATAACCGCGCCAAGATCCGCTGCGTTCAGGATATTAAAAATCACCCTGTTGTTTTCAATATTCTTGAGTCCTGGATAACCAGGACTGAATCTCTGACCACGTTTTTTATCAATACAGACGTCATTCATAATCATTTCCTGAACAACATCAGCAAGATCCTCGGCTGTTCTCGCGGCAAGTCCGTAAAGCAAAAAAGCTGATTCCTCATCGCCTTTTACCCGCAGTTCCTTTGCAGCAACTGCTGATGCCATTCCTGCAGTTACAATCTGAAGACCTATTCTGTCGATCTCGCCCTCCTTGTAATAGTCAGCCAGGGAGAAAACTTCTTTTCTGTCTCCTGAAATCATATCGTTACAAGCAATTCTGCCCAGTTCCTTGTCGTTTTCCTTATCAAAAATGATGATTTCCGAACCTTTTCTGACACATGGCAATATTGCATAGGCTCCTCTTGGAGTTATCCAGCCGTTTTTGTCTGCCTTTTCAATCATATCCGCTTTTACTTTTCGCGCATCCTCAGGCTTGAAAGAAGACACTTTCCCTGGCCCCATTGCCCAATTAAGGGAAAAAAGGGATTTTTCATCGAGCTCAAGCGATTTAAGGGCAATATCGATTCTCTTTGGACCAGAAACAAATTCAGGAGCATTATGATCGTCAAAGCTGACAGTTCTTCTTGGAAGAGTAGCCTCCTGCTTTTCTATTCTTTCATCCCTTTCCTTTTGCCTGACAAGGTTTTTAAGAAGCAGCTCCCTATTGTTCTTTATAAACTCATCCCTTCTTGCACCGCTCAGAGACTCCATAACATTCACGCAGTCCATTGCAGAAGCGCAATAAAAAACATCGGATTTTATTTCTGTTTCAGATTCCTTTCCCGCCATTGCGACTGTTGCCGCATGCCTCAGATTGATAGGAGCTCCTCCAATGAGAACCGGAATATCAAGGCCAGCTTCCTTCATCATTTTTGCTACAGTGATCATATGGCTCGCAGTCTGGACAAGAAGAGCGCTCATACCTATTGCTGTGGCGTTTTCAGCCTTTGCTGTCTCGATATATGACGCAAGCGGAACCTGAACTCCAAGATCAATTACCCTGTAGCCGTAATTCTCAAGAAGAGTCTTTGCCAGATCCTTGCCAATGCTGTGAACATCCTGATGAACTGTTCCAAGCACGATTGTTCCTTTGGCTGATGTTGCAGCACCGCCATTCTGCTTAATGTAGAATTCTATAAATCCCATCACCTGCTTCATAATATCCGCAGATTTTAGAAGATGTGGCAGAGAAGCCTCGCCAGCAGCGAATTTGTTTCCAAGTTCCTGCATTGCTTTCATGAGATAATCATTTATGAGATCAAGCGGAGGCACGGTTTTGATTGCCTTTGCTGCATCTTCGATTATTTTGTCCTGATACTCATAGTTGAAGCCATCCACATCAATTACAGCATTGGTTCTTTCCTTAAATCCGTCCTTTATCTTTTCGCAAAGGGCGTCTTCTGGAGAAAATCCTTCGTAACTGCTTCTTTTAACTGTAACTATGCCTTTTTTAAGCTCGGCCTTTTCCTCAAGCTTTGCAAAAGCGTCCATGTCCCTGTTGAAAATAATCGAAAGCGCAAGATCTCTGTCTTCTGGATCAAGGGTTTCAACAGGCACGTAATGATTCGGATTGACTATGGCTGCGTCGAGTCCCTTTTTTCTGGCTTCAGCAAGAAATACTGAAGTAAGAACAACCCTCATATATGGCTTCTTGGCAAGGCCGTTTGTAAGGTTGCCGACGCCCATCGAAGTTCTTAGGTCAGGATGAATTGCCTTCACCCTTGCAACTCCCTCAAGGGAAGAAAGCGCAAAATTCATGGACGGGTCTGGCTCAGAACCAATTGGGAATGCGTTCAGATCTATTATGAGCTGTTCAGGCACAACGCCGTACACGGCACATTTTTCAACAATTTGACGAGCAAGTTTTTCCTTACCTTCAGCTGTTGTTGCAGGGCCTTCTGAATCAGCGCAAAGAGCAATATAAACAGGGTTATGGAACGAGGTCGCAGGAACCAGAACATCCAGCTTGCTCTTTCCATTTCCGTGATCTTCCAGTGAAATTGAATTTATGATCGGACGCCCAGGATAGACCTTTACTGCCTCAACAAGAGCCTCAACGTCAAAAGAGTCGATGCACATTGCTGCGTCAAAATCAACTGTCATGCCTTTTATGACTTCTGGAAGAACTTTTTTTGTATCAACGACATTGGAATCCATGCACACATCTATAATTGATATGCCAAGATCCTTGATCTGCTCTGAAGCAACCTCTTCGAGCGCTTCAAAATCTATTAATGCAGCGCCGCCTTCAACTGCTTCCCTGACTTTTTTTGACCCACGCACATTCAGGCGCTCGCCAATTCGTATAAGCCCAGTGGAGCCGTCAAGCTCAACAGCCTTCTGTGGCCCAGCGATAAAAGTTCCCTTTACAGGAGTTCTCTCCTTTGGCTTTACGTTTTTCAGCAGCTCGCATGCTGCCTTTATATGTGCTGGAGTTGTTCCGCAACATCCTCCGACAATGCTCACTCCATATTTTGTGACGAATTTTTCCAGATACGACGCAAACACATCAGGCTGAAGCTTATAAACAGTTTTTCCGTTTTCAGATTCCGGCATCCCCGCATTTGGAAGAACAGAAACAGGAATCCTGCTGAATCTGCATAATTTTTCAACGGTCGGTTCCATTAAATCAGGACCAATGGAACAGTTTACTCCGAAAGTGTCTATTCCGCATCCCTGGAGTGCAGTAAGGGCGGCAACAACATCTGTTCCGAAAATCTGCATTCTGGAAAAAGCATCGACAGTGATCTGGGCCATTATCGGAATTCTCTTTCCTTTTTCGTTCATGGCCTTTAATCCGCCTGAAACCGCTGCTTTCAGTTCAAGTGCGTCCTGCTGGGTTTCATAAAGAAGAACATCCGCTCCGCCATCAAGAAGCCCCAAAACCTGATGATAAAAATTATCCTCGATTTCTTCCCAGAAAGAAATTTTAAGATCTGCCTTGGTGCTGGTTAGAACATGATTCGACGGCCCTATCGAACCGACAACAAATAAAGGCCGACCGTCATATTCCGGAAGAGCTGAATATTCCTCAACAGCCCTTCGGGCGGCAATACATCCTGCTTTGCTCAAATGATAGGCCATATCTTCATAAGAATTCTTCGTAATATCAAAGCCTTCAGGAACAGCGTAAAAAGCTGAAGTATCAATCCCGGAAAAATCAAATTCCTTCAGCCTAAGAGGACTCGCCCCGAATGTATTGGTCTCGACAGCATTGCATCCAGCTTTGAAATAGGCGATATGAATATCCTTAAGGGAATCAGGTCTTGAAAAATTGAGAAGATCCGACAGCATCTGAAACTGCTCACCGCCAAACTCAGAAGTTCCAAACCCAAGATTCTGGATCATTGTGCCCATTGCTCCGTCCAGAACTATCACCTGTTTTTTTAAAGCCTCAAGAAAATCCATCTTCAAAACTCCATTTTATATATATAAATATTTGTTTTTATTTAAACTTCAATATATCAAGATAATAGGATATATTAACCTCGGAATAATTTCAAGCAAAAGGTTATGGCCACCCAACACTTCAAAGACACATTCCGAATACCTGCCAAGCCATATACAGATAGCGCAGAATAAAACTCCGATTCCGGGCATCATTTATAAAAATATTTTATCCGCTAAAAAATGCCAAATTGACACATTAAGAAGAAGACTCTAAATATCATTTTACCATTAATAAAAATGATATTTTATTATTCCATCTGATATCATCGACTGATCAGGACAGTCTTAGAGGTGGCCTTATCTTTTAGCTTACTGAACCAAGAGAAACTCTTTCAAAAGACTCTCTAATAAAATAAGCATAAGAAATTTAATTCTTATTCAATAAATACCAAACAGGAAAAACAATGATCAACAACGACATACTTAGAAGAGTCAGATACGCATTGAATATTAATGACTCCGCAATGATTGAGATATTCAAACAGGCAGATTACCAGATGCCTATACCAGAGCTGGTCCGCCTGCTTAAAAAAGACGATGAGCCAGGGTTTGTGGAATGCAGCGATATAATAATGGAGTATTTTCTTAATGGCCTGATTTATTCAAGAAGGGGAAAAATCGAATCAAAACAGGGCCAGGAGAAAAATCCGGCCAGCCAATTATCAAACAATACGATACTTAAAAAACTCAGAATTGCTCTGGAATTAAGGGAAGAGGACATGCTGGACATCATGGAACTCAGTGATATGAAGGTATCAAAATCAGAACTCACAGCGCTTTTCAGAAAAGAAGGGCACAAAAACTACAAGGATTGCGGAGATCAGTTTCTAAGAAATTTCATCAAGGGGATTACAATTCGATTCAGATCAATCTGAGTTGAAGTGAATAATTCCAAATTCTATTTCAAAGAGACAATAATTCGCTGGAGCTTTTGTGTTGGCTCCCACTTTTTGATATAGGCATCATAAACCATAAAGCTTTTGCGGAGCTTTTTCCAAAAAGAGACCCGCCGACACTCTCATCTGGTGCGCAAGCCTTAGAGCTTGAGCAGGGACGCGGCGGCCATTCTTCTTCCGGCCTCAGCCTTTTCTTTCTCCTGAATGGCATTGGCAAGCTCGACCTTTGTCTTTAGAAGATCGTTCAAAGGAATGACGCCCTGGGCGTAATATTTTGCAGCGTCGGATTCGTGGGCCTTCAGGTTTTCCACTGCTTCGTCAGCAACGTCCAGAATCCTGCGTGTGAGAAGAAGATTATAGTATGCCTTTTTCACTCCTTCCACTACATTAAGCCTTGTAGCCACCCTTTCCTCTTCCATGGCTGCAGTGCCAAGTTTTGCGATCTCCAGCCTGCTTGAAAGGGCGAATCCTGTGAAAAGGGGCTGTATCAGGCCGACACCCCATTCAGCATGGGTTCTGTCGCTTCTTTTCAGAATCACGGCGCCGTTCTGAGCATAGGGGACATCCTGATACTGCCTGAGGGAATATGAAGCTTCTGCTTTGGGTAGAAAATCAGCATTTACGCTTTTTTCTGCCTGAATGGATCCCTCAAGCTGCTCGGATGTCTTTTTCATGCTCTGACTGGCCGAATACGCCATTGATATGGCCTTGTTCAGTGAAAGACGTTCTCCGGCCATGGATTCAGGAATTTTTTGAAATCCGAAAAACATCGGAATAACAAGGAATAACGAAATGAGTTTCCGCATACTTTCCCCTGGATTTAAAAACGAAAAACTTGAAGATTAATTCGCTATTTAAAAAACCATTCAAGCAATAGTGATCGTAGTTATTTTTTTGTAACATGGATTCATATTGCAAACAAGATTTTCTAAACGGTTGTTTGGATTATAAACTCGGCTTTATGCCCCCAGGAATGCAAAATGGCTATTTTTAAGGACTAAGCAGGTATTAAACTATTGCTATTCCCCAATTAGAAGACTTGGATGACAGGACTAAAAATCAATCTGATTACCACTCTGCTTCAGCCATAGAAAGCATGGTTGATGGCATGGGTGGAGTCCTAAGAGCAACATAAATCAGTCTGTGAATCATGGACGGCAGATCATATCGGCGATTGAATCTGTACTGAAATTCTGCCAGGTACCGCGGAACATGCTTGCGATTAATTGCATGATAAGTACCTTTGAGCGCATTTTTTAAGTTACCAAGTATTATATTGACCCATTTGAAGGATGGATGCTCTACAGCTGCTTTACCACCTCCAGTAACATGGGGTTCGTGCTGGAAACCAG
>NZ_AUEY01000038.1 GCF_000426225.1 Desulforegula conservatrix Mb1Pa | reverse complement strand
TTAACTTGCCAAGCTACAGGCTGGAAAAGTCAAAACAGAAAATTAACGAGGAAAAAAGTGAGGAAAATGCGCCTTAAATTAGGAAACTGGATCGGGAATTATAACTGTCGCTGACACGGAAAAATAATTGTCGTTGATCATACGACTCTTTGGTTAAAATGCATAGCTACGCTGTAGGCACTGCAAAAGTCCCATTTTCGCCTTTAAATGTGACCGCAGATGATTTTGTAAAAAGCGACAAGCCGAATGAGCCTCTTGATCAGGAACTGCCTGATGTTCCACATAAATGGTTTAATGATTCAGTGGACAGAAATGTCCCCAAAAGTCCGGGTGTGAGGGAGCCTTTTATACCAATGAAGCCTCTGACTCCTGATCAGCTGAAAATGTATTGATGGCTCCATATATGGCTTTCATAAACAAGATAGAAAGGATAGGCGCATGAAAACAAGTAGTTTGGCAGTGTTGTCGTTAACAGCATTGGTTTTAGCCGGTTTGTTGTCATGTTCGCGCCATAATGCGTCCATGCCACCCTCTAAAACAAACTATAAAATCAAGTTCAGTGATTATAAGTTGAAGTCCGAATACAGATTTACCACACCTGAAAAATCTTTTCAGATGTACAGAGTGAGTGATTGGTGGCAATGGTTTAAACCTTCCTTAACAAAAGATTTTCACAAGCCCAAATGGCTGGTAAAAAGGAAAGACATTGAAATAATACAGGCAAAGGGATTTGAATACCTTTCGCAGGATGGGAGCTATCAGCTCAAAATACCTTATCTTTCATCCGAGAACATGTATTTTGCTGATTATGCAATGCCCCATGAAGGCAGAAATAAGTTTGTCATAATTGACGAGAATAACTGGATAATAGGTATATTATCGAGTGATGTCATGAGAGACCCGACATATACAGAGTATTTTAAAGTCCGCAGTCCTGAGGAGGCTTTTGAAACTGTTGTCAGACGAGACACCAGTAATGCTGAAGACACTGTTGTCCAGAATTATGGCAGGTTTGTTCCTGCTATTACAAAGACTTTTCGGTATGAAGGGATTCCGGTTTTTGAAGAATATGTTAGGTGTTCAAGTCCAATGGATTCACCTCGCTTTATTTTGATTGGCACAGGTCATGCGAAATGCACTACAATAAAGCATCTCAAGCGCCAACTTGTAAAAAATGGTTATCTGTATGAAATATCCGTATATCTTGAATGCAAAAGCGAAAATGAAGATGAGTGCCATACAGAGGAAAAAGTTTATGAGCTTGCGGATTATATCCTGAAAAATATCAAGTTTCTAAAAAAAACTGGAGAGTGATTTTATATTTCCCAGTTGGAATTCCGGGGACTGTCCCCCGCAAATATTCATCAGGGGTTGATTTCGGCAAAAAATTACTCGGTCAATGCTGCCTTTGTTAGGCTCTCAGGGCGCAGGGCTTACAAACGATTCCAAGATAATCATATATACGGATGGACAGATCAGGACGGAACGCCACTTCCTTCATCCTTGCCAGGTTTTACTGGGCGTCTTGCCAAGGTCGTAAAGGCAGATGGCGGATCAGAGCTGAACGAGATTTCCAATTTCGAGATAAAGCTTGGCCGGAAGATGCAGGTTTTACGTTTTTCAGAAGATCAGGACAACACCCATTTTTATGTTCATGTGAGCGGTCAGCCTACGGACAGAAATCCTGATTTTTCAGGATCAGCTGCTGATTCAGGGCCGCTTGCCTCGCGTCCGGCAAATTATGTTCCGATCAGGGTGCCGATGTATGACAAGGCTTCTTCTCCCAATGATCCCCGCGAACCTGCTGTTTATAGATATATTTTCAGACCGGAATATACATTCAGCCTCTACAGGTCGGTTCTTCCTATAAAACCTCCGAAGCCTGCTGATCCGGGTAAGCCTGAGATAACGGAAACAAGTCCTGAAGACAGGCCTGCTTCAGGATCTGATACGAACCAGAATCCTGAAAACAACAGGGAGGCTCTTGAAGCTGTGCTCGGGGCTTATGGTCTTAATTATCTATTGACCACAGACAAGGCTAATCCCCTTCCCATACTTGATTCAGCTCCGGGCAGCCTTGTTTTCGGCAATGGAACTGACAGCGAAACAACGGCGGTTATAGATTCAAATGGCAGGATAGTAATTGGTTCAGCCCAGACCCTTTCGGCATTGACTCCCGAGGATTATTTCGCCCTGAAGCTTTACAGCAACGGAGACGAAGGCAATGTGCTGTGGCAGATAGAAACTCCGGTGATATCCAATATTGAACTTCAGGACGAGCATGAAAAGAAGGTTCTGAACGCTCCCATGGGAACCAGGGTGTATGCCAAGGCAAAGACACATCCAAAAAACAGAGAGGTTTTATGGACAGTTGAGGAACATCAGGATGGAGTCAATGCAATTATAAATCGCTATGCAGGCTACATATATGTGCTCGATAATTCAAAAAGCGGACCTTTGCCGAGGTTATGATTTCATTGAAACCCGGCAGCTTTCCTGGGATGAAGAATTCGGTGTTCTTTGGCATGCGGGCTTTTCTCCGAGAGATTAAGGAAAAACCGTTACATCAAGCGTATCACATGAACAGCACAAGCATCAATGAATCTGTCCGAAGCTTAACTGTTCGGACAGATTTCCACAGGTTCAATAGTTTGTGTTCTTATAGGCAATAAATCAATCAGGGAGTTTTCAGATTATGTTAGATTTTTATTAGACGGGCAAGGCTGGCCAGTCTTAACACAAAAATGGATATCAATAATCAAACCTCGGCTTCTGCCATCTGAAGTTCTTCATTATTGGCTGAAACAGTTTCATTCTCCCGGTGAGAGAAGATCAGCCCTCCCATGAATGCTGTAAAAGGAACAACTGTCACAAGGCCAAAACTGCCCACAAGGGTATGCATGATCTCAGCGGAAACATACTGGATGTTTACGATATTCATGACAGGAGTTCCCATTGCTATAAAGAGCATGAACATGGATGCGTAGCCTCCGAAATAGGCCAGAAGAAGTGTTGTCGTCATTGTGCCAAGCACCGCCCGCCCAACTTCAAGTCCTGATTTAACAAGCTCGCCAGTACTTATATCAGGGCTTTTTTCCTTTATCTCATGCATGGCGGCTGCAATATCCATGGCTACGTCCATTATGACTCCGGAGGAAGCGATGAATATTCCGGAGTAGAAGATTCCGGTGAGGTTAAGAAAAGGGAACCCTGTGTAGAGAAGAGGCTCTGAAAATGGAAGAACAGCTCCATGAATCTTGAAATATTTCCCGAAGGTCAGAGAAAGAGCGCATGTCATGACAATGCCGGACATTGACCCCAGAAAAGCAGAAAAGCCTTTGTTGCTTATTCCTGCGATGGAAAAAATGATTACTCCTGTAAGAATCATTATGGATGCGAGGGAAACAAGTATAGGATTCCATCCGCGAAGAAAGGCGGGAAGAAGAATTTTCCACAGATAAAGGACTGTAAATATGAAAGAAAGCATTGCCTTGAGCCCTGTCTTTCCGGCAACGACAGTAACCATGATAAAAAACAGGGCAAAAAGATAAATTTCAATATTGGTCCTGTAATGATCAATAACCGTCGTATTTGCAATATCTCCATTTTTAAGATTCAGAACCACAAGAGCTTTGTCTCCAAGGTTGAAAACCTTGTCCATTTCCATTTTACCGATCAGATGGTTGTGGGTTTCAATGATTCGCCCCTTGAATTCAGAATCAAGTACCTCGAGTTTAAGCCTCTGCGCACCTGTTTTTACTATTCCATGCTGGTTGAGAAGGGAATTGTCGGTTCCCGTGACAAGAGCCTTTGCTCTTATTGAATCTGATGAAACGACTTTTTCAAAGCCAGTTGGCATCACAAGCATCACCGCTATAAATATAAGTAAAACTATAATAAACAGTACGTTGTTGTCGATTTTGAAGAGATGTTTCATTTCTTTCTGAACTCCTTTTATAATATGCAGTGGCCGCCAGACAAATATCCGGTCTGGCGGCCATTTTCAAACATGACCAATATTGATGGTCTCGCAAAAAAGTTACAAAAAGGTGGCGGCGTCATGCCGGACTTGATCCGGTATGCAGTGTTTTCAGCTACTTCTGGATTCCGGCCTGCGCAGGAATGACGAGAACCGGGCTTTTTGCGACCTTGTCAATATTATTGGAGGGTTATACTCATTGCCGCAGCAACTTTTCTGCACACATCAGTATTGTCATAATATCCGTTGAATGAATCCTCGTTTACGCCCTTGGCAAAAACAGGAACAGGTACACCTGTATGGGAATATGAAGTCCAGGCGATTCCGGATATCTGGTTGAGAACATGGGTAAGGGTAACAGAAAGCGGATTGTATCCTCCATAAAGCAGATAAAATTCGTCGTTGTTCATTGTGCCCTTGCCTTTTTTCTTTTTGTCAAAGGCTTCTGTCAGGAGTGACATCTGGTAGTCATTCGGCTGATATGCCGCATCGCCGTTTTTGTCCATGTCAAGGCCGAAGGATGACTCTATCTCATCGTAAAGATCTGTCAGAGATGCGTAACCCGAGAGGTTATTTGCGTAAAGCGAGTCAAATTTGTCATATGACATTGTCTGGTTTTTCATTCTTTCCATATAAGTGAAATACCCAGTACCGGAGAAGCCCATAGTCATACCACCACACTCATGATCTCCGGTGACAATGATAAGTGTCTCGTCAGGATGTTTTTCATAGAATGCAAGAGCTTCGGCTATGGCCTCATCAAATGCCAGGGTATCCTGAATTGCAGACGCGGCATCATTTGCATGGCATGCCCAGTCTATCTTTCCGCCCTCAACCATCATGAAAAATCCGGCAGGATTGTCGAGAAGCTCGATACCTTTTTTAGTAAACTCGGCAAGAGAGATATCATCATTGCTGGAAGACTTGTCTCTTATGATCTCGTAAGGCATGGCACGGCTTGAATCCAGCACGCTGTTTACGGCAATCACCTTGCCGCTCGTATTTTTCAGTGCCTCAAAGTCAGCCCTTGTGTTTACATATCTATAGCCATTTGCGGTGGCGGCATTGACGCATGCAGGGGTGTTTGCCTTGTCTCCCGGATATTTGTTATCCCTGAAACCGCCGCCTCCGAAATAGTCAAAATTGCTTTCGGCAAGCTGCATGCCTATTTCGTGGTATTTTTCGCGGCTGTCAACCTGGGCGTAGAAGGATGCAGGAGTCGCATGATCTATTGATACACTCGAGACTATCCCTACCTTCATCCCCTTTTCCTTGGCAGCTTCGGCAATAGTCTTGTAGGATTTTGTCTTTGTCACATCCATACCGACTACACCGTTAAGTGTCTTGTAGCCGCACGCAAGAGCCGTTCCTGCGGAAGCTGAGTCTGTGATATAGCTTCCGGCGTCATAGGTTGTTGCATAACCAGTGGCAGGCATCTTTGACATATTCAGCAGACGAGGCGAGTTTATGTAGTTCGGATCAATTTTTGCCTCCACCGACGCCTTGTAAACTTCAGCAGAGTTTACCTGAACCTCGGACATACCGTCGCCAATAAAAAAGAACACGTATTTTGCCTTTGCCGAAGGCTGAACAATACTCTTTGAGCCGCCGTCATTGTCGTCATCATCACACCCTGAAAGCATCGTTCCTGAAAACAAAACCAGCAGCACCAGTGAAAGCCATGCAGATCTCCTAATTCCCCTTTTCATAAATGCACTCCTCTTGAAGGTTAATATTCTGTGCATCGATAATCGATAAAGATTCAGGCTTTGTAGGTATTGTGTTAAAAAAAGATGAAAAAGCTTGGAACAGATATTTTTTCCAGGCTCCATTTATTAAATGAGGATGTATCAATGCGAAGCCAATAAAATGAATTGAATATCCTTATTTCGGAATGGAGTAGTGAAAAAGCAAGATCCCCGTCATTCCGGCGCAGGCCGGAATCCAGAAGTGGCTCAAATTAATGGATACCGGATCAAGTCCGGCATGACGACGAGGCCATTTTTTGACTTTTTGTGCGGTCATCAATTCTAATCAGCACATTTTTTATTTTTCGAAGCGGAAGTTTTTTGATCTTTCTGAAGTCATGGTGCATTAATAAATCAAGATATTTATTTAACTAAGAGGTTATTATGGCCAAAAGAGTGTATATAGAGTTTATTGTCTGCGTAGGCTGCGAAGCCTGTGTTGAGCTTTGTCCTGACATCTTCCGCATGAACAATGATGGAGACAGGGCTGAAGTAATAATGCCCGAAGGTGGATCCGAAGAATGTATAGAAAAAGCAATAAATATATGCCCTGCTGATTGCATTCACTGGGATGACTAATCTTCGAAATGCTTTCTGTGTTTTCATGATTTTGACATTGAACTATTCACCGAATTGGTATTCGAATTAATATGGGGTATTTAATGAACATTTATTTTATTGTCATTCTTGTTGCCATGATCGGCGGGTATTTTCTGGAGCTTATTGCAGATATCCTGAATCTGAAAGCCCTTAAGCCCAAGCCGCCTGAGGACCTTGCGGATCTTTACGATCCTTCGGAATATGAAAAATCCCAGGCCTACACCATAGTGACCACAAAATTCGGGATAATAAAAAGCACATTCAGCCTTGCCCTGAGCATTGTGTTCTGGTTTGCCGGAGGTTTCAGGATATTCGACGATTTTGCTGTCAGTTTCGGATTTGGAAGCATAGTCACAGGACTTATTTATACAGGCCTTCTCATTGCAGCAAGCTCGGTCATAATGTTCCCCTTCAGTATTTATTCAACCTTCGTTATAGAAGAAAAATTCGGATTCAATAAGACCACGGTAAAGACATTCATCCTGGATATTGTCAAGGGCATCTGCCTTGGCGTGATAATAGGAGCTCCTCTTCTTGCCGGGATTTTCGCCTTTCTGACTTACACAGGAACTTATGCCTGGCTTTGGTGCTGGCTCGTGGTTACTTTATTCATGGTCGTCATACAGTTTGTTGCTCCGACATGGATAATGCCCCTTTTCAATAAATTCACTCCTCTTGAAGATGGTGAGCTTAGGCAGGCGATTATGGATTTTGCGAAAAAGGCGAAATTTCCTTTAAGCAATGTTTTTGTAATGGATGGTTCGAAAAGATCATCCAAATCCAATGCCTTTTTTACAGGATTTGGCAAGAACAGGCGCATAGCCCTTTTTGACACACTCATAGAAAAACATACTATACCTGAACTTGTTGCCGTTCTGGCGCACGAGGCTGGCCATTACAAAAAAGGTCATATCATCAAAAGCATAGCCGTAAGCATTCTATATTTTGGATTCATGTTCTGGGTGCTGTCTGTCTTCATAACGGAAAAAGGACTTTTTGATGCTTTTTTCATGGAAAGAGTATCCGTATATGCTGGTCTTGTTTTCTTCAGCATGCTCTTTTCTCCGGTGGAAATGATTCTTTCAATAGGTCTTAAAGCCCATTCAAGGGCAAATGAATACGAGGCGGACAGATTCGCAGTGGAAAATACTGGTGGAAGTTCAGATCTTGTTTCGGCCCTGAAAAAGCTTCACGCTGACAATCTGGCAAATCTTACTCCCCATCCTTTTTATGTGTTTCTGAATTATACCCATCCACCTGTCTCCTTGAGGATTAAAGCAATGAAAAGTCATGAATCTTGAGGATAAAATAATGGGTGGATTGGCATATAGCTGACGGGCCATTCATCGCTTTAACGGATTCACAAACCAAGGGCCTTTTTTTAAAAATTAGCAAGCACTGTCTTTTACTGACGCTTACGGCGCATGGTGAATATGGCGGAAACAGCCAGTAAGCTGGATAATATAATCATCCCCCATTCGGAAAGAGTGGGAACCGACGTTGGTGGTGATGCCATTGCTGAAAATGTCACAGTAATGGTCTTGTCAGCGCCGATGTTGTTCACTGTATACGTTGCAGCTGAGCCGGCGCTCGATCCATCTCCGCCCCAGGTCACCTTGTATCCGGCGTCGGGAGTGGCTGTCAAAACGATTGTTTTATTGTTGACAAACTGGTCAACACAGGTAGCGTTGGTGCAATTAGTAATGACATCGCTGACATCGGCAGTTACCGTGCCGTGGGCGCTTGCAGTGACAGAGACCTTCCAGGAAGAGTCCAATAATTTGACAACGCTGCTGTGGCCATAATCCGTGGCATAGATATATCCACTGCTGACTCCGGCGCCAAATGGGCTGCTAAACGTGGTGGCGACGTTATACTTTTTGACCCGGGTCAGGAAATTACCGCTGGAATCCAATTTGATCAGACCTGCATTGGCACCTCCACCTTCTGTAATATACATGGCGTTGGTGGCCGGATCGATGTCAATGTCTCTCGGTGTTGAAAAGTTGGTGGACACCCCATTTAACATATATGAGGTCAGGGTTTGCTGCCAGACCCCGGCGCTGTTGTATTTGACAATAACCTTTTTGCCGTAATCTGACACATATATATTATCAGCTGAGTCGATGGCGATTCCAGTGGGATTTAAAAACACGCCCGTGCCTCCTGGGCCATACGCCGAAAGAGGGGCGGCCACACATTGTCCTGCACTGTTCATTGCTATTATCCGTAGGCCGTCGTAGTCGATGACATAAATGGTTCCGGCTGAATTTACGGCGACTCCGAACACTTTACCCCAGTTATAGGGGCCAAAGCCTCCATTTGCAGTGCATCCTGTCCATGTATTGGCTATGGTCAGGATGCCGCCAGCTTCGGTGTATCGGCGAACTTTTTTTTCATAATATGTCGCTATGTAAACATCCCCAGTATTGGAATCCGTACAAACTCTCACTGGCCCGGTATTATTATTGGCGGCAATTTTCCCAATATAGGTGCCGTCCGTTTGTTGGTTCACGACCTCGCCGGCGCCCTCGAGTCCGGCATTGCTGTCGACGATCAGCAAGCTTCCATTGCTTTTCAGGAAACCGACATCCGCGGGGCCATTGAAGACCGTGCCTCCAGTACTTGGGTTGTATGTTGGCCAGTAAGTAACATAATCTGGGTTCGCAAACGCCAGGCCTGAGCACATCAAAAACCCGGCCATGAACGGTAAGGTTTTCAGCCACAAGCGCTTACCGGATATAATGTTTGACAGAAGCGCAATGTTACGGATGCTGTTTTTTGCCGCAGATGGATTATTGATCAACATCTTCGATGCCTTTATTTATTTAAAATAAATTATATAGGGTAGAAGCCTGATTTTTTGGCTCCGGAGATATAATAAGGACTGGGATTGAATGTCAATGGCTATTTAATCTCATGCAGCAATTTTCGGTGCTGGGCTTACGCTGTTCTATAGCTTTAAAAAAACCTAATATATCGTAATCTTGATAAACTCGCAAAAAGTCCGATTCCCGTCATTCCGGCGCAGGCCGGAATCCGGAAGTAGCTCAAATTAATGGATGCCGGATCAAGTCCGGCATGACGCCGTTGCCTTTTTTTGAGTTTTTGCGACGCCTTCAATCTTGAAGTGTGTAAATCAAGCTGGCTTGCATGCTGGAATCGTATGGGTCCAGTGTTACGCGAAAAGATAATTATTGCGGTTTCTCTAAGGATTGTTTTTCGATTTTGGAGCTCTTGCACTGCTTGGTTTTGTTCAAGTATCGTAAAATAAAAAGCTTTAAGTTAAGTTGCTTCAGCAGAGCGGCTTCTAATTAAAAAAGCCTAACTTCTGCCTTGTCATCGGGAAATGAAAAAATCCGCTGCATCGCAAAGGATATGGAGGCCTTGCCATATGTCTATTTACCCTGTTCAGTCAAGCCATAGGTTTCTCCTTGTATTAGCTGTTCTTTTTCTGGCTTTTGCCGCAGAATATTTTTGTCCAAAAAAAGTTGGAGCCTGTAGCTGCTCATGGAGAGGCCCTTTCATGTCAGTTGCCGGAGATTCTCCGATTGTGGTCAGAGGGAAAATCATTAGGCACAATCCCGGAGCCAAACCATCCATTGACGTGCATGTTCAGGAAGTTCTTTCAGGCGCAATGCTTGATTCCGGGATGAGAATCCTTACCGGCGATGGTATGTATTGCAGGCCAGAAATGAGTCTTTTCCCTCCGGGAACCGAGTGGGTTCTGGCTCTGAATGGCCCGGGCGCAAAGGCTGGAAATGATCTTGCGATATCCCATTGCGGAGAATACTGGCTTAAAGTTGAAGGGGATGAGGTTGTCGGAAGCATTTTTGGAAAACAGGATGAATCAAGGCGAGCGACTCTTGAGTCAATCCGGGAGTTTTTCAGGTATCCAAAGTTTACCCAGCAGCTAAGGGGGAAGGTTGAAAAAGGAGGCAGATTCAGCACTCAGTTCGGAATAAGATTCGAATTTGTTCTTGAACCCACTACAGATGGTTGGGAGATTCTTGTTCTTGAAAAAGGCAGGGATGAAAATTTGGCAAGACTGACTCCGCCCCTGCATTCTGCTCCAAATCCAAGATACATTGAAGCCTGCCATTTAAAAAAGTCTCCAGAAAACTGTCCTTGCGCCTACGGATCTGAATCAGCTCCGACCATTCCAAGAAAGTTCATATTCTCTCCGGAAGTGGGCAAAAGTATTGACGGCCCCAATGCTGCCAGTTCTGTATCTCCTGAGGCTGTGAAAAGAGTGGCTCTTTTCGGATCTGGTGAATTCCATATTGAAAAATATGAAATAGGGACAGATAAAAATGGTTGCCCTGTTATTAAATCCATGGAATTCAGAATTTTAACAGAGGGCGGATATAAGCCTGAAATGGTGGATGGTCTGAATAATGGAAATATTCCGTGAGTGTATTAACGACGAAGACATATAATTAATGCATTTTTGTTTTGAAATTGGACTTAAATTTCAGAAGGGGAAAATATGGAAAAAGTTGCTGTTGTCGGCGCAAGCCATAATGAGGAAAGATATTCTTACAAGGCGATGAAGATGCTCGAACAATACGGGCATGTGCCTTTGCCTGTTGCTCCAGCCAGGAAAGAGATCCTTGGAAGAAAGGTATATGGCAAACTTGGTGATGTGGATGAAAAAGTGGATACTGTCACCATGTATGTAGGCCCTGCCCGCCAGGAAGGAGTGATAGATGAGATTGTGAATCTAAAGCCAAGGCGAGTCATATTTAATCCTGGGACAGAGAATCCAGGCGAATACAAAAAGCTGACTGACGCAGGGATAGAAGTTCTTGAGGCCTGTACCCTGGTTATGCTCAGGACTAATCAGTTTTAATCTGGCTTGGCTTTTGGCGTCCGGTTTTTAAAGGTAGGCCCGTCTGAATGACTGAAAACCGGCCTGTTTGTGATTTTGTTTTTGTTACTTCATAAGCAGAAGGCTGACTGCCATCACAGCCATTCCGGCCACAAGACCGAATATGCTGTCGTGTCCCCTGCCGTATGCCCTGCTTGTAGGCAGAAGTTCGTCGAGGCTGATGTATACCATGATTCCCGCAACTCCTCCGAACAGTATTCCCATGACCTGGGGCGGCAGAACTCCTGCGTCTCCCCTCACAAAAAGCCTGAGACACAGATATGCTATTCCTGCGCCTATGGGCTCTGAAAGACCGCTGGCAAGTGAATATAAGAATGCTTTTTTACGGTTTCCTGTGGCATAGAAAATGGGAACAGAAACGCTTATGCCTTCTGGGATGTTATGGAGAGCTATTGCAATGGCTATGGCAAATCCGAGGGATGGATCATGTAAGGCGGCGAGAAATGTTGCGAGTCCTTCCGGAAAATTATGAATTCCTATGGCAAGGGCCGTAAATAAGCCCATTCTCATGAGTTTTTTGTGGTGTATGGTGTGGTCGCCTGATTTGGCGGATGCGCTTGTGCCTCCGCATTCCGGGAATCCGTTGAAGCCCGGGAGCTGGCCTGATGTGTCGTGCAATGGCGCGGTCTGCTCTTCAGAAGGTGTCTCATGGGGGTTTTCAGCGCTTGGTATAAGGTTGTCAACAAGGCCTATGAGGAGCATTCCTCCGAAGAATGAAGCGGCATTAACCCAGTGCCCCCAGTAATTGCCATATCTTATGATAAGAGCGTATAGTCCCTTGTAAAAAATTTCCACAAAAGACACATAGAGCATGACTCCGGCAGAAAAGCCCGTTGTTACGGAAAGAAAACGGTAGTTTGTTCTCTTTGCCATGAATGCTATGGCGCTTCCGATCCCGGTCGCCATACCGGCAAAAAGGGTCAAACCCAGTGCAATCCAGACATCTTTCATTTAATTCTTCTCCGTTTTTGGCCTGGGAAAAAGCATTGGGATTTTTTCTGATGGACCTGCAAAAAGTCCGATTACTGTCATTCCGACGAAGGCCGGAATCCAGAAGTGATTGAAAATATAAAAATGCCGGATCAAGCCCGGCATGACGCCGACGCCTTTTTTTGACTTTTTGCGGCCTTGTCTTTTAAATCACGCAAAACATTCCTTGCCCGGTCTTGTCATGATGACAGTCGGAATTCCGGCCGGATTGTTTTCTCCATTGCCTGAATCCCTGAACCCGAATTTATGGTAAAGCATTCTTGCCGCAAGCCCGTCTTTGACCGAATCTTCAAATGTGTTGACAGTTATTGGCTTAGAATGATTCAGGTGCTTCATGGCTTCTGCCATAAGCTTTTTGCCTATGCCTTTGTTACGGAATTTTTCGCCCACAACGAACCAGACTATGGAGTTGTTTTCTTTTGAAATGATAATTCCACCGCAGAGTCCGCAGTTTTCCCTGCTTTCTTCATCCCTGATGCAGAAGGCCGCTCCATCCAGAAGAGCCTGTCGCAAGCCGTTGAAAAAATCAATATTTTCCACCATAGGGCCAAACAAGGGTTCGGCCTCCATCGCAAGAAGCATCCAGCCAGGCATGTCAAATAAATCTGATATGTGTATCTGCTGCATTTTAAATATTCGCTTATTTTATTCGGTTATTGTCAGCATGGGCTGAATTAGCGGGAACCAGTCAGACTCCAATGTCTTCATTCCAGATTTCCGGTTTCAGTTTTATGAATCTATCCATAAGATTTTTGCATTCGCTTGAATCAACAACCGTTACCTTTACTCCCCTTGATTTCAGGAGATCTTCCTCGCCCATGAAGGTACGGTTTTCACCTATCACGATTTCCGGGATTCCATAAAGAAGAATTGCGCCTGAACACATAGGGCAGGGAGAAAGAGTCGTATAAAGGACGCATTCGCTGTAAACAGATGCTGGCAGTCGTCCGGCATTTTCCAGTGCATCCATTTCTCCGTGGAGTATGGCGCTGCCATTTTGTATCCGTCTGTTGTGACCGCGTCCAATTATTCTGCCTTTGTGGACTATTACCGAGCCTATGGGGATTCCTCCCTCACTGAATCCCCTTTCAGCCTCAATTATGGCTTCTTTCATGTATTCGTCCATGAGATTCCTTTAATTTTGACAAGGTCGCAAAAAGTCAAAAAATGCGGCGGCGTCATGCCGGGTTTGATCCGGTATTTTTGTATTTTCAATCAGTTCTGGATTCCGGCCTTCGCCGGAATGACGATAATCGGACTTTTTGCGAGCCCATAATTTTTGATACGTTGGCATTGACATAATAGTCAAAAATCAATTTTATCAGTCAAGCTTTCCGAGCAAGCCTTTTCTCTCAAGCCATTTGAAGAATTCAAGTACAGGCGAAACCGAAAAAGCCAATGCGATTATTATTATCCAGTCGTCCATATGCAGGCAGAAAACGCCGAAAAGAGTTCTGAAAAATGGAACATATATGACCATGCAGAGCATGGCAAGTTCCCAGGCTATTGCATAATTTAGCCATTTGTTGGCAAAAGGTTTGTTAAAAACGGATTCCCTGTCTGATCTGAAATTGTATGCCTTAAAAAATTGAATGAGCACAAGGGATACAAAGGTCATTGTCATTGCCTCGCTTGTGCATCTGCCCGAATTTTTCGCCCATATAAAAAGCCCCAGATTTACCATTGTCGACCAGATTCCGCCTGCAAGCATGAGTGTAATAACCGGACGTGTGAATATTCCGGCAGAAGGATCCCTGGGTTTTCTTTCCATTATGTCCTTTTCTTCGGGGTCGAGGGCAAGGGCAAGGGCTGGCAGACCGTCCGTGGCAAGATTTACATAAAGAATCTGGACTGCCGAAAGGGGGAGGGGAAGACCAGCGATTGACGCACAGGCCATCAGGCCGATCTCTCCGATATTTGATGAAAGCAGGTACATAAGGTATTTCTTGATATTACCGAAGATTCCTCTGCCCACTTTTACAGCAGAAACTATGGACGCGAAATTATCGTCCGTAAGTGTCATGTCAGACGCTTCTTTTGTGACATCCGTGCCTGTAATGCCCATGGCAACACCGATATCGGCTTTTTTAAGGGCTGGTGCGTCATTCACTCCGTCTCCAGTCATGGCAACTACATGCCCTGTTTTTTGCAGGGCCGAGACTATTCTGAGCTTGTGGACAGGTGATACGCGGGCATATACGCTGATTCTTTCAATTTCTTTTTCAAGCCTTTCATCATCCATGGAGTCAAGCTCAAGACCTGTTACAATTCCCGAAGGAGTTTTTCCAGAATCAAGAAGTCCGATTTCCCTTGCGATTGCCTCCGCAGTGATGGGATGGTCTCCTGTTATCATTACGGTCTTGATTCCAGCTGTCTTGCATATTTTAATGGATTCTGCCGTTTCTGATCTTGGAGGGTCCATCATGCCCATAAGGCCAAGAAAGACCATGTCTTTTCCTGGATAGACCAGAGTATCCTCTCTCTTTTCAGCAACCGCGAGTACCCTGAGGGCTTCTTTGGCCATGCCTATTCCGGCCTGTATTATTTCTTCCCTTGTTTTTTCATCAAGGGGCTTTATTCCATCAGAGCCAAGGTAATATGAGCATGTTCTGAGAATTATTTCCGGCGCGCCCTTACAGTAAACGATATTTCCGTCCGGGTACTTATGAAGCGTAAGCATTCTCTTTGTTTCTGATGAAAAAGGGATTTCATCAATTCTTGGGTATTTAGAATCAAGCTCTGACTTGACAAGATCTGCCTTGGCCGCAGCTGTCAGCATTGCAGCTTCTGTGGTGTCTCCCGAAGCTTTCCAGTTTAAATAAATGCTGTCCTGGCTGATGGATGCGTCAGAGCATAAAACCGATGCCTTAAGGAGCGAGATAAGGAATGGCGGAGGATCTGCAAGCTCTCCGTTTTCATGAAAATCTCCGACAGGGCTGTAGCCCTCTCCTGATATTTCAAAAAAACGGGAGCCCGAATAAATTTTTCGTACCGTCATTTCGTCCCTTGTCAGGGTTCCTGTTTTGTCAGAACAAATCACAGACGTGCATCCAAGGGTTTCCACAGCCGGAAGCCTTCTTATCAGGGCATGTCGTTTGGTCATCCTCTGTGCGCCGATGGCAAGGGATATTGTAACTACTGCCGGAAGGGCTTCTGGCACCACCGCGACTGCAAGGGCAACTCCGAATATGAACATCTCGACAAAGGGCTGCCCCCTGAAAACCCCAAGCGCGACAATGAGCATGACAACAGCAAATGCAGCCTTGACAAGAATACTGCCAGTCCTATCCATGTTTTCCTGGAGAGGGGTTCTTGAGTCTTCAACAGACTGGATCATACCGGCAATTTTCCCATATTCGGCGTTCATTGCTGTTGCGACTACAATTGCCCTGCCCCTTCCCGAAGATACTGAAGTACCCGAATAGATCATGTTTTTGCGGTCTCCGAGGGGAATGTCCTTATTGCCCTCGAATCCGGCTTCTTTGTCTGACGACATTGATTCGCCTGTGAGTGAGGCCTCTTCAGCTCTCAGGTTGAATGATTCTATGATTCTGGCATCAGCCGGTATTTTGCAACCCTGTCTGACTACAATGATGTCACCGGCCACGACCTCTTTTGAGGGTATTTCATGCTCTGTTCCTGCTCTTATGACAAATGCCGAGGGCGCCGCCATTTCCCTGAGTGCTTCTATTGCCCTTTCGGCCCTGTATTCCTGTACGAATCCAAGGCTTATTGCGAAAAAGGCAATTATTGTTATTGCGCTCGCTTCTATATAATGTCCGAGTCCAAATGATATTCCTGCGGCCAGAAATAGAACCAGCATGAGGATGTTTTTGAACTGGCTTATGAGTATGTCCATTGCCCTTGTTTTTTTGATTTCTGAGATCTCGTTGGGTCCATATATCCCAAGTCTTTTTTCAGCTTCTTCATAGGAAAGGCCTGATGCGGATGATCTAAGCTCGGAGATTACATCTCTGGCAGACATGGTGTGCCATAATTTTTCAGGATAAACAGGGAGTATATCTTCGTGAATCATTGATTCTGAAGGCTTTACGGATATTTCTTGTTTTGGATCTCCAGGCATTTTTACCTCGCAGTCGGTAAATGAATTATATATATGCTATTTCGCGTTTATCTCATTACCCTTGTGACTTCTCCATGGCATTTTGAAAGGAGACTGCTATTGAATACAGGGCTTTTGCCCGTGCTGCAACAGATTGATTGTTAAAAGAGCTGTAAAATAATGTTTCTGGTTTGCATATCGGTTCAAAAAATAATATGGAAATCAGAAAATGTGAAATTTATTTTTTGATGCCGATTCAGCATATTATGCATGATCGTCATACTTGACAAGGTCGTAAAAAGTCAGATTTCCGTCATTCCGGCGCAGGCCTGAATCCAGAAATATCTGAAAATACAAAGATGCCGGATCAAGTCCGGCATGACGCCGAAGCCTTTTTTGACTTTTTGCGAGACCATCATATTTGTGGAACCTGGAATCAGGATTTTTTTGGGCATGAGAAGTTTTTTTGTTTTTTGTTTTCTTGTTTTTACAGCGTTTAATTGTTTTGCAGGAACAGGCCTGGAGACAGAAGATCTTATCTGTGACGCTTCAGGCGATGCAACCATAAATGGTTTCAATCTGTACTATATTGAAGACGCAGGGAAAAACTTGTCATTTGATGTGGTAAGAAAATCCGAAACATGGAAAAAAATGGAGGGCGATTCTGTTAATTTTGGTTTCAGCAAGTCTGTTTACTGGTTGAAGTTTGTTGTCGATAACAAGTATCAGACTCCCTTCAATTCCTTTCTTGAGATTCCATATCCTTCCATAGACAGCCTTGAGCTTTACTCATTGGGTCTGGGGACGGAATTCACGAAAATAGTGACCGGAGACAGGCTCCCGTTCAGCAACAGGCCAGTGCCTGACCCGAATTTTATTTTTCCTGTTGTACTTCATCATGACATAAATGAAATATACCTGAGGGTTGAATCCACCAGTTCCCTTAATTTCAAACCAATGCTCATGTCAGGGAAGGATATGATGACCCAGATAACCAGGCGCCTTCCCCTTACATGGCTTTATTACGGCATAATGGCGTCCATGGTGGTATACAATCTGATTCTTTTCTTACTCATCAGGGAGAAGCCTTATCTTTATTATGTTTTTTTTGCCATAAGCGGCCTTGTTTTTCAACTTGTCTTAAGTGGCTACGCATATAAATACTTATGGCCCGAGTCGGTCTGGTGGGCAAATAACTGCATGCCCTTCATCATATGCCTCACTCTCATAATGGCCTGGGCATTCGGAAGAAGCTATGCCCGAACCAAGCTGAGATTTCCGGTCGGTGACAGAATATACAACCTCATGTGCGGACTCCCATGCTTCGTGATGCTTCCGATTACCCTTTCAGGCAGTTATTCTTTCAATATCAAGGCAACCACATTCCTTTCAGGATATTTCTGTCTTGCGACTCTAACCTTCAGTGTTATCGCAGCACTCAGGGGATCAAGGGAGGCAAGACATTTTGTGGCAGGTTTCGGATTTGTGGTTGCAGGAGTCAGCCTTTTCGTCTTAAAGACATTTGGCGTTATAATGCCTTCATTTATAACAGAATGGGGCATTCAGGCAGGTTCAGCTTTTATCGTAGTAATAATGTCAACGGCGCTGTCTGATCAGATAAATTTTCTGAAAAAAAACCTCATGGAGTCCAACGAAACCCTGGGAACCTTCAAACATTTTGCCGATTCATCCATCCAGGGCCTGATCATGGTGGATCTCAAGGGTGATCTCATTTATGCCAACCCTGGTTTCAGAAAAATTGTGGAATGGGAAGGAAGGAAGGATATCCTCGGCACAAACGGATATCATTTCTACAAGCCGCCCCATGACGAGATTTTTTTTGATTCCATACGCTTAGTGATAAAAAAGACTGGGCACTGGATAGGTGAAATGAAGATCTTAACTTCTTCAGGAACCGAAGTTCCTGTTATCCAGAGTTTTTTTCTGATCAGGGACAAGAATGGCCGTCCTGCGTATTTTGCCTCCATCATAACTGATATCACCCAGAATAAACGTGCTGAAGAGGATCTTGAACTAAGGGTAAGAAAAAGAACTGCAGAGCTTTCTGAAATGAACGACGTCCTTTTGTCGGAAATAAGGGAAAAGGAGATGGTTCAGGCATTTTTAAAGGTGAGCGAGGAAAGGTACAAGGCTCTGTTTGAGAATAATCCTGTCGGTACGATTCTTGTCGATGCCAATGCAAGGATTGCCCGCTTTAATCATGCCAGCGAGAGAATGTTCAGTTCTCCGCCTGAGCAGGGCCAAATCCTGTTCATCGAATTTCTTGATAATATTCGCCCCTGTATTTCAGGCGACCTGATGGCCTGTATAAAGACCGGAGCGTCGCTCGAGTTCAGGGACGCAAGTATAAACGATAAATATTTCAACCTCAAGATTTCCCCTTTTTTTGAGGGGGCCATTGTGACATTCACGGACATAACAGGGGTGAAAAAGGCTGAGGAGCATATTCATACACTCAGCCAGGAACTCATCAAGGTACAGGAAAAAGAGCGCCAGAGAATTGCCCGTGATCTCCATGATAATGTCGCCCAGGATCTTGCATCGCTGGCAATTTCCGCAAACACAATGTTCGATGGCATAAGCCCCGTACCCGTGAAGATTAAGGGCAAGATGGAAATATTTCTGAGGGTTCTCAAGGAAACAATCACCAAGGTCAGGAATATATCATATGACCTCCAGCCGCCGATACTCGAGCAGCTCGGGCTTGTGCAGGCTCTTTACAGATATTGTGAGGAATTCAACGAAACAAACGGTATTGTTGTGGATTTCAGTACTGCGGGCGCAAGCAATCTTCCCTTCAGTTTTGAATCTAAAATAAATATTTACAGAATTGTCCAGGAATCCCTCAATAACATAAGAAAGCATTCTGGGGCAAGGATGGCTAATGTCAAGCTGGTGGCGGCATATCCTAGCCTGATCCTCAGGATCGAGGACGAGGGCAAAGGGTTTAATGTGGCCTCCAGGCTCTCTGAGGCTGTTCTTGAAAAGAGGATGGGAATACGAAGCATAGAAGAGAGGGTTAAGCTTTTAGGCGGAAGTCTGAGCATAAACTCCAAACCAGATTCCGGGACAAGGATCCGCATTGATATTCCTTTTCCAAAGCCCGAGGATTTGAACGGAGAAACCATTGAGCCCGCATGATGACCTCGAAAAAGAGATTTCTGATATCCTGTCTGGCGTTATTATAATTGACCAGTCAGTTGAAGAATTCATTAATTTTTCAACCGGGATGACTCCTGATCCGGCTTTTCTGAAAGAAGCCATTTCTTGCGAGATATCAGAATTCGAGGCTGCCGTAGATCTGATATTTTCCCCTGACGATGACGCCAGAATCAGGGTGGAGAGATTCATTCCCAGGTCATTCAACTTGATGGATGAAAAAAATCTTATTGATAAAATAACGGGGCTCAAACTTTCATGCACATTGAGATTTGCCGGATCAGGCGTTTCTCTGACAGTTCCTGTGCCTGAAAGGTCTATTGGTCGGTTTGTAAGACGACTTAATCTTACAGCCGGGATTCCCTGGCGTCTGCGTGAACTCACCGAAAAACACTTTTCAGGAAGAGAATGCACAGTCCTTAAAGTCATCCGTGAAAAAGCCGGGGCGCTGCGTTCCCTTGATCTGATTGTGGATTTTCTTGAAAATATTTCGGATCTTTTCCAACCTGAAATTGAAGATTTGGACATAATCATGACCGTCTCAGGAATGTTTCCTGAAGAGACCAGTCTTTTGGCAGCAATTAACCTCGCATTCAGAAAATGGGATTCAGCCCTTAAAAAGCATGAAGACATGGAAAAGGCTCTTTTTTCAGGATGCATGGAGGAGCTCATGGCCAAAGGCATGAGGATTCAGGCTATAAACAGGGAAGATATTGAAAAAAAGATTGCCTCAGCTGACAGGATTATCAGCCTTTTTAGATTCCGGCCTTCGCCTGAATGACGGTAATCGGACTTTTTGCGAGTCCATCAATTCTGGTGAATAGTGCAATGCCAAAAAGCCAATATGGGGGTATGCAGTTTCAACCATCAGGTGCATGGTTTTGTGGTTTATTAAAAAACAGTCTGTCTTGGTGAGTTCTGACTTAGGCTCATTATTAATGTAAAGCTCTGATTTTATTGTTCTAAGCACCTCACCGATCTGATAAATGCAAATATCTGGAATGACAGGGAAAAGAGTTTTGACTTTATAAGGCACACTTGATAGTATCGCGCTCCATGGAACCTGGGAATATTATAGAATACATAGATCAGCAGAAAATCATATGCGGGATAATTCTTGAGGCAAAGAATCAGAAGCTCAGGATACTCACGGAAACAGACCGTGAAGTCAAGCTTTCTGAAAACAGGGTGTCTCATATAGCCCGGAAACGTCTTCCTTCTATTTCATCAAGGAACGACATGCTTAAGGCTGTTAAGGAGGCGGTTGCAAAAAGAAAGCAGCTCGCATCCGAAATAAATGTCGAAGAGCTATGGGAAGTTCTGCTTGATGAAAATGACTGGCTGGATGCCGAAACAATAGCAGGAATCTGTTTTACTGAACCCACTCCTGATCACGAATCCGCAATTGTCAGAGCTCTTTTTGAGAGCCGCTCTTATTTCAAGTTTTCCGGCGATAAATTTTTGCCTTACACAAGAGAACATGTTGAGCACGCCATGTTGCAGGCTAAGGAAGCTGAAAGACTTGAAGCTTTTGTGAATGACGCCTCGGCCTGGATCAAAAAGATGCTTGTTGCTCCGGAAAAGAGAGTTCCTGAAGAATACACGGGTCTCATCAGAAAGCTGAAATCCTATTATCTTTATGAGAATGAGTGCAGGGATGCCCAGCTTGTAAAAAATATTCTGACAAAATCAGGCATAGAATATAGCGATAAAATATTCGGCCTTCTTGTTTCGCTCGGAATATGGGACGAGGATGAAAATATTGATCTTCAGAGACTTGATCTTTCCGAGGAATTCCCTTCGGATGTAATTCACCAGGCCAATGGAGTTTCAAGAACAGACAAGGCTTTTGCATCTGATCCAGCAAGAAAGGATCTTACCCATCTTAAAGCAATTACCATTGATGGTCAGGCCACCAAGGATTTTGATGATGCACTTTCTCTCGAACCTTCGGGTGACGGTTATATTCTTGGCATACATATCATTGATGTAGCGCATTATATTTCCCAGGAAACCACCCTCGACCGTGAAGCTCTGAACCGTGCAAGTTCCATATATACGCCGGACAGAAAAATTCCGATGTTTCCCCCTCTCTTGTCTGAAAACATATGCAGTCTAAAGGCTGATGAAATAAGGCCTGCAATCAGCATAATGGTTAAAGTCAGCAGGTTCGGTGAGTTCCAGGAATATGAGATTGTTCCGTCATCCATAAAGGTGGCGCGTCAGCTCAGCTACACAGAGGCAAACAAGCTTGCTGAAAGTGATGCAGAGCTCCAGATAATGCACCGTATAGCCCAGACTTTCAGAGATAAGCGCCTTGCATCCGGAGCCATCCAGATAACTCTGCCTGAAGTTAATGTATGGCTTGAGCCGTCTGGTGAAATAACCATCTCAAGGATAGACAGGGACAGCACCAGCAGAATGCTTGTCGCTGAACTCATGATTATGGGCAACTGGCTTATGGCAAGGTTTCTTAAAGAAAACGGCTTGCCAGCAATATTCAGAACCCAGCCTGAACCAAAGCAGAGGCTTTATAAAGGCGAGAGCGATTCCATCTTTCTTAATATCATGCAGAGGAGACAGCTCAGCCGGGCCCTTATTCTGACTTCACCCGAGCCACATTCCGGTCTTGGTCTTGATGCTTACGTGACCGCCACGTCTCCAATCAGAAAATACTCTGACCTTGCCACCCAGAGACAGATTAAGTCTGCACTTGGGTTCTGTTCCCCATATTCCGAGGATGTGGTTAAAGGCCTTCTCATGAGGATAGATCCACCCATGGGAAATGTTAACCGCATACAGCAGTCCAGAAAAAGATACTGGATTTTCAAATATCTTGAATCAAGAACAGGAACACGGGAAGATGCCCTTGTCATTGACCAGAAAAGAAACGGCTGCAACATTATTCTGCTCAATTATATGATAGAGTGCTTCATGCCTACAACATCAGGCAGTATTATGAAGCCACAGGATACCATCCAGGTAGTGATTCAACATGCAAATGCAAGGAAAGACCTGCTTTCTGTTTATCCAGGATAATTTATTCCTCTGATTATGTTCAGGTGATTTTATGTTCTGATTGAGGTTCACTTTAGTCTATGCTGACTGATTCATTTCAAAGAACCATAAAGTATCTGAGAGTTTCTATTACTGACAGATGCAATCTGAGATGCTCCTACTGCAGGCCGGAAAAATGCGGCAACACCTCAAGTAATTTCGAACATATCCAGCATAATGAGATCATGACCTATGAGGAACTTCTTAGACTTGCCTCTATATTTGCCCGTCTTGGGGTCGAAAAAATCAGAGTCACGGGCGGTGAACCCCTTGTAAGAAAAAATGTTCCGGAATTTGTAGGCGATCTTTTATCCATAAAGGGAATAAGTGATGTTTCTTTGACCACAAATGGAGTTCTTCTTCAGGATTACGCGGAAGCCCTTAAGGCTAAGGGGCTTAAAAGAATAAATATAAGTCTCGACTCCCTTGTCCCTGATAAATTTTCCAAAATTACGGGCAGAAATGAGTTTTCCAGAGTATGGAAAGGGATTCAAAAGGTTATTGAGCTTGGCCTTGATCCAGTGAAGATAAATGTCGTAGCCATGCGCGGAATCAATGATGACGAGTTTTTTGATTTTGCGACCCTTACTCTTGAACTGCCTGTTCATGTCCGCTTTATCGAATTCATGCCCATGGCTTTCACCACAGGCGATTCAGCCAGAAACAGAATCCTTTCTTCTGAAATAATCGAAAAAATAGAATCACAATGGGTTCTTGAACCGATTCCAAAGGCTCCGTCAAGTGGCCCTGCCGAATGCTTCAAGATAAAGAATGCTCCGGGTACTATCGGGTTTATAAGCCCCATAAGCAGGCATTTCTGCGGAGAGTGCAACAGGATGAGGATAACTGCGGCAGGATCACTTAAGCCCTGTCTCCTTTCCCATGATGAGATTGATATCAAGGCTGCGCTAAGATCAGGTGCGGATGATGATTATCTTGAAAATCTTATTTATTCGGCTGTGGCAATTAAATGGAAAAGACATGAGATCGAAAACGGAATGTCTCCGGATGGAGGGGGAGGCGGAATCATGTTCAGGATAGGTGGATGATCCCGCCTGTTTTTTTTAGTTTTTGAAAGCAGAACCGTATTTCTTGCCCATTTTTTCAAGGAGCATTGCAAGCGGACAAAGACCAGTGAAAGAAGCCTGTATCATGTTGGCTCCCACAAAAGCCGTGAGAAAAAGCCAGCCTTTTGAATGAACAGCAGCGAGAAGAACAGAAACAAGGATGATCGAACCAGCCACCCTGAAAACAATTTTTTCAATAGTCATTTTTATCTCCCTTTTCAAGTCGTTGATTTTTTTGAAGCAACTTCGAAACCTTGCCGCCTTATCATTTCAAGATCACGGTCAAGCGCCGGGCCTGAGACTGTAAGATAATTGCCTGTCATTATTCCGTTTGCGCCTGCCCATATGCACATGTCCTGGAATGCTCCTATCACGGATTCCCTTCCTGCGCAGACAATGATTTCCTTGTCAGGAAGAACATATCTGAGGAAGGATATTATTTTCAGGCATCTCGATGGTCGTAACAGTTCAAGCTTTTCAAGCGGAGTGCCTTTTATCGGTACAAGAAAATTTACAGGAACAGCATCAACGTCAAGTCTTTTAAGGTCAAGGGCAAGCTCGAGGATATGTCTGTTTTCCTCTCCCATCCCAAATATTCCACCGCTGCATACTTCAAGTCCGGCCGATTTGGCGGCCATTATTGTGTCCACTCTGTCTTTGTAAGTGTGGGTTGTGCAAATATTGCCGAAAAAACTCTCTGAGCTTTCAAGATTATGATGGTATCTTGTCATGCCTGAATTTTTCAGGGTGATAAGATCGGATTCGGACATAAGGCCAAGAGAAGCGCAGTAACTGGTTTCTTTTTTCTTAGGGAAACGGGACAAATAAGAAGCAATCGTTTTTACTTCGTCTTCAGAAGGGCCTCTGCCGCTGTTTACGAGACTGTATCTGTGAACAGGGGAATCACAGGCTGATTTGGCCCCTTTGACCGCTTCCTCAAAATCAACAAGCGGATAAGAAGGAGTATCAGGGATTTTCCAGTGCGCTGACTGGGCGCAGAAAGTACAGTTCTCCACGCATTTTCCTGATTTTGAGTTCCTGATTGTGCAAAATTTTATTTTTCTGCCGAAAAATTTTCCCCTCAAAAAATCGGCTCCGGGGAAAAGCAAAAAAACATCTTTTTCATCAAGATTTATTATCCGTTCATACTCTGAAATATCCGGAGCATAACCCTCGGATATTTTAAGGGCAAGATTGAAAAAAAAACTGGAGTTCATTAATTAAGCCTTGAGAAACCTGTCCATATTTATCAGGGCATCCCGAGCCTCACTGACCGATGAACTTTTATGAACCTTGAAACCATCTTTTTCACTGTATTCTTCAAATACGTATCCAAGAGCTGACATTTCAGGGTTTGGGATGTAGATTATTCTTTTAACGCCTATCTGTCTGAGATGATGCATGGTCTTTCTGAGATGGAAAATTAGTTTTTTGTCAGATCCAGGCGATATTCCACAGACATCAAAGAGTATGCAGCATTCAGGCTGAAGGTGGGGAATGGTTTCAAGCATCTGGTTTGTGGCAATTTTGGCTGTTCTGTAGTCAAACTCGCCTGACATGTGAACCATGAGAAGATTGTGTTTGCCATCCACCTCGGATTTCCATTTGCAGCCTTTTCTTTCGCCTTCTTTTTGAAGAGGGGGCATTCTTTTACTAAGCTGCTCTGAAAGGAACTGGATCCTTTTTTCAGCATTGGCCAATTCCTCTTCAATCCTGCATACTTCACGGCACAGAAAAGGCGTTGCTTTCAGCACTATGTCTATGTCTTTGAGATCCGCTCTCATCTTGCTCTTGAATCTGGTTTTGAGCTCTTCAAGATCCATTATGTTTTGTCCATTAAAGTATGTTTATTATTTTATACACTTAATCCAGTTGAGTATATTTTTTTTAATACTAATACCAAGATGAATCATATTCAACAAAAGAAAAATGCAGGAGGAAAAAACAATTGATAAGGCGTGCCCCATATTTTAAAACCTGACTTTCTGTCAGCGAATATGCCCTTAAATATCACTTGACTAAAATTTCAAATCTTCATATTAATCAGGCGAAGCAAGGCTAATCCTAATTTTTTCATTCTTTAATTTTTCTAGGGACATATTTAGAAGCTTTATGCAGGATTTGAAGACTCTTATAGAAAGACTCAAAGAGAACGAAATCATTGCGCAGAGATTCCATGAAGTGGAGTCCCGCTTTTTAAGCATCTTGAATTTCAGGGATTTCTTTGAGGTTCTTGTATCTGAAATAGTGGATAAGTTTTCTGTCCCCCATGTCTGGATATCCATAATTGATACCTGCGAAATTTCCAGATTCCTTGACGCAATCAGAAATTCCGAAATCCTCCATGACAGAATTAATGTAGTCAATGAGGATGAATTCGGAAAGATTGCAGGAAAGCTGACAAGGCCGCTTCTTGCCAACAAGAATCTTGACCGTTTTGCAATTCTGGACCCTCCTGATGATTCCGGTTCAATGGCAATTGCTCCTTTGACTCTGGACGGGAAACTGATCGGAACTCTAAATCAGGCAGATATTGCAGACGACAGATTCAGCCCTGGCAAGGATACCAGCCTGCTTGAACGGTTAGCGGTAAAAGTTTCGCTTTGCCTGTCCAATGTGACTGCCCACGAAAAATTGAAATATCTTGCCTATCATGATCCGTTAACGGGTCTTCTTAACCGAAGAGTCATGGAAAATGTCCTGGAGCGTGAGTTCAGCCGGGCCAAACGCTATTTCAGTGTTTTGTCCCTTGTTTTTATTGACCTTGATAATTTTAAACAGGTCAATGACAGGCATGGACATGACATGGGCGATGAACTTCTTAAGCATGTTGCCGGCATCTTTTCAGCCATGACAAGAAGATCCGATGTCGTTGCAAGGTTCGCAGGTGATGAATTTGTGTTTCTGCTTCCTGAGACCCAGGCCCGCCAGGCCGAGGCATTCATGGAGAGAATAGTTGCGAGGCTTCTTGAAACACCTCTTTATGACTCCAATAAGAATCCCGTAAAAGTATCCTTCAGCTATGGCGTCGCATCCAGTGACGAGAAGGATATTGATGATTATAATTTACTCCTCAAAGTTGCTGATGAACGTCTTTTATTTGAGAAAAAAGAAAGAGACTCCATCAATCATATTCTTAAAGTAATAAAAAGCGCATAATCCAGCCTTCATTATAATATATATGTTAGTCTTGTGTTCTTGCTTTCAAGTTACTTGAGCCCTAATACAAATCACATATTTGATTTTTTCTGATTTATTATTGACAAGGTCACAAAAAGTCCGATTACCGTCATTCCAGCGCAGGCCGGAATCCAGGAGCATTTGGAATTACTGGATGCCGGATCAAGCCCGGCATGACGCCGACGCCTTTTTTTGCTTTTTGCGAGACCATTATTATTGGGATAATGCCTGTCTTTTAAGTTGAGAGGCGTGCTTGTTCTTAAATAAAAATACAGCCTCATATTTAATTTATATTGCCCTAACAAAATCCTAATAATCTGATTCTAATTTACACCCACGTCTGAAGGACGCTTAAACTTTATCTGGTTTTTAAATATTAAGGAGAAGATAATGAAAAAGAGAAATTCGTTAATGGCCGCGGTTTTTTCCGTGATGTTTCTTTGTGTCTCAGGCACAGCAATGGCCGGCAATATTGACATAAAAGGCTCCACAACAGTTCTTCCAATAGCCCAGAAAGCAGCAGAAGCTTATATGAAAGGCAACCCCAATGCCAAGATTACTGTTTCAGGCGGCGGTTCCGGCAACGGGATAAAGGCTATAATAGACGGAACAACAGATATAGGCAACGCTTCCCGCTTCATAAAGGACAAGGAAGCCCAGCTTGCAATGGAAAAGGGCGTATATCCTGTTCCTTTCAGAGTGGCCCTTGACTGCATTGTTCCGATTGTCAGCCCTAAGAACAAAATTACAAATCTTACTTCTGCCCAACTCAAGGATATCTATACAGGCAAAATTACAAACTGGAAGGAAGTTGGCGGCGAAGACAAGGAAATAGTGGTTGTTTCAAGGGATACATCATCAGGCACTTTCGAGGCGTGGAAAGAAATGGTCATGAAGGATGAGAAGGTTGTCCAGAGCGCGCTCACAGTTCCTTCAAGCGGAGCCATTGTTCAAACCATAGCAAAGACAGACACTGCGATTGCATACGTTGGTTTCGGCTACCTTACAAAGGAAGTAAAGGCTCTTTCAGTAAACGGCATATCAGGCAGCATTGAAACCACCCTCAGCGGAGCATACCCAATCTGCCGTCCTCTTTTCATGTTCACCAAGGGATGGCCTGAAGGAGAAACCCTTGACTTCATCAACTTCGTGACTTCCAAAAAAGGCCAGGAACTTGTGAAGGAAGCCGGTTTTATTCCGATGTACTAAAATATTTGATTAAAAGGCATCCTCCGGAAACAATGGCGGATGCCAATTTTTTCAGGATTTTTTTTGATGTTGACAAAGCTCTTGAATAAAATGCCGAAATCATTATCAGGCAAACAGCCAGGGCAGACCCAGCTCAGACACAACTTAAGCGGAGAGCCAAAATATGACTGCTAAACGAGAAAAAACCGAAGTCCTGGTAAAATATACATTTTTTTTAATAGCGCTTTTTTCAGTTTTGGTTCTTGGACTTATAGTCCTTTTCCTTTTCATGGAAGGTATTCCTATTTTTTCCAAGGTTTCGGTATATGATTTTGTATTCGGAACAAAATGGTATCCTACTGATGAACCCCCTGATTTTGGAATTTTCCCTCTTATTGTGGCATCGTTCTGCGTCACTTTTCTTTCCGCAGTGGTATCCATTCCCCTTGGTGTAATGACGGCTGTCTACATATCAGAAATTGCCTCAAAACGTGTGGCGGAAATTGTCAAACCAGTTGTGGAGCTTCTTGCGTCGCTGCCGTCCGTTGTTATCGGATTTTTTGGTATGGTCATAGCAGGGCCGTTCATTCAGGAAGTATTTAATGTTCCTGTGGGTGTGAATCTTTTCAATGCCTCCCTGATGCTCGCGTTCATGTCCATTCCCACAATCTGCACTATTTCCGAAGATGCCATAAGAAGCGTGCCTGTCTCCATGAGGGAGGCTTCGCTTGCGCTCGGTGCAACAAGGCTTGAAACAATTCTCAAAGTTGTTTTCCCTGCCTCTCTGTCAGGAATAAGCACTGCCGTTATTCTTGGTATGTCCAGGGCGATTGGCGAGACAATGGTTGTTCTAATGGTGGCCGGAGGCGCGGCCATGATTCCCAAATCCATATTTTCACCTGTTAGGCCGCTTCCAGCAAGTATAGCAGCTGAAATGGCAGAGGCTCCATTCAGGGGGGATCATTACCACGCGCTTTTTGCAACAGGCATTGTTCTTTTCATATTCACGCTTCTGTTCAACATACTTGCTGATTTCGTGGCTTCAAAATACAAGCAGACAGGAGAAGCATCTCTATGATTTCACGGAAAAAAAATGTCATAAATACATCCCTATTAAAAAAGACGGAATCAGACAGCAGCGAATTCATACTGGAAACGGCTTCCAGGCATCATTCCGAATTCAGGCGAAGCTCGTCAGATACTGAATTGACAAATATTATAAGATCAACTCTCGGAAAAAACAAAGGCATCAGGCAAAAAACCGAAATCCTTGTTTTCTCTCTCTTCAGGGGAGCGGCATTTATAAATGGTATCGCACTTTGCGCGGTTGTGTATTTTCTTGTTTCAAAAGGAGCAGGAATAATATCCATTGAGTTTCTCACCCAGAACCCAATGGATTCAATGACCAAGGGAGGGATTCTTCCGTGCATCATAGGTACGGCATGCCTGTCAATTGGGTCTGTCATTTTTGCACTTCCCATAGGAGTCGCTTCCGCCGTGTATCTGAATGAGTACGCAAGGCCCGGTCTGGTTGTGCGAATGATCAGGTTGGGAATAAACAATCTTGCAGGCGTGCCTTCTGTCGTATTCGGCCTTTTCGGGCTGGCCTTCTTTTGTATAATGCTGAAAATGGGCGTTAGCATGCTCGCCGGAGCCTTGACCCTCGGAGTAATGTCACTCCCCGTAATAATAGGTTCGACGGAAGAAGCCCTGAAATCAGTCCCAGACACTTACAGGGAGGCATCTCTTGGTCTTGGAGCCACAAAATGGCAGACCATTCACAGGGTTGTCCTGCCTGCTGCCATGCCAGGAATTCTTACCGGCGTAATTCTTGCCATAAGCCGTGCCGCAGGCGAAACAGCCCCGATAATGTTCACTGGCGCCGTGTTTTTCACGCCTGATCTTCCTGATTCAATTTTTGATAAGGTTATGGCTCTGCCTTACCATATTTACGTTCTTGCAACCGACAGCGCAAACATAGAGGCCACCAGACCGATTCAGTTCGGAACATCGCTTGTGCTGGTGTCTTTGGTGCTCGGAATGAATCTTTTTGTTATTCTTTACAGATCAAGACTCAGAAGCAAACTGAAGTAAAGGTATCTTATGGAAAAAAACGTCAAAATGTCCGCTAATGGCCTTAATTTCTTTTACGCTGATTTTCAGGCACTGAGCGATATAAATCTGAATTTTTACGAAAATGAGGTCAGCGCCCTTATTGGCCCTTCAGGCTGCGGAAAAAGCACTTTTCTGAGATGCCTCAACAGGATGAATGATCTTATTCCGATATCGAGGGTCGAGGGTGAAATTATCCTTGATGGCACCGATATTTATAAGTCCTCGCTCGATGTGGTTCATTTGAGGAGAAGGGTCGGGATGGTTTTTCAGAAACCGAATCCTTTTCCAAAGACAATATTTGAAAATGTCGCCTACGGGCTCAGAATAAACGGAATCAAGGACAAAAATATAATCGCGAGTCAGGTTGAAAAAAGCCTTCGCCACGCGGCTCTGTGGGATGAAGTCAAAGACAGGCTTCACAGCTCGGCACTTGGAATGTCCGGCGGCCAGCAGCAGAGGCTTTGTATAGCAAGGGCCCTTGCCGTCGAGCCGGAGATTCTTCTCATGGATGAACCTGCTTCAGCACTTGATCCGATTGCAACCCAGAAAATTGAAGAGCTGATTCATCAGCTCAAGCAGGATTACACAATAATTATAGTCACTCATAATATGCAGCAGGCGGCCCGCGTTTCTGATGTGACGGCGTTTTTTTATATGGGACGTTTAATAGAGTGCGGTGATACTGATACAATATTTACAAAACCAGCCAACAAACAGACTGAAGCCTATATCACAGGCAGATTCGGATAACCGGAGGATTAATGACGAGATACTTGAATAAAGAACTGGATAAACTCAAGAAACAGCTTCTGACCCTTGGGACAATGGTTGAAGAACGTTACTGGCTGGCTGTTTCCGCGATAAATACCCTGGATATAGAGCTTGCTGAAAAAGTCATCAGCGCGGACGAGGAAATTGATGAGCATGAAGTAGAAATTGAGGAAGAAGCCCTAAAGATCATAGCCCTTTACCAGCCAGTCGCTGTGGATCTTCGTTTCATAGTTGCAATAATAAAGATCAATAATGATCTGGAGAGAATAGCAGACGAAGCTGTCAATGTCTGCAAGAGGGTTGTGAGCGTTGCAAAGGCTGCTCCTCTCAAGACTGATTATGATTACAAGGATATGTCGGAAAAAGCTGGCGAGATGCTTAAAAAATGTCTGGATTCATTTGTGAATTTAGACACTGATTTAGCCACTTCTGTAAGAATGATGGACGGTGATGTGGACAGAATGAAGAATGGTTTCTACGACATTATAAAATCAGCGATCAGGCAAAATCCTGATCGTGTGGGACCCTTTATAAATCTGCTCCTGATTTCAAGACATCTGGAAAGAATAGCCGACCATTCGACAAACATAGCCGAAGAAGTAATTCATATGGTCGAGGGCGTAATTGTCCGTCATGGCGTAAATTATTTTAACCGTAATGGCAGTGACCCCAATAAATAACATCGAGGCGAATGGCTTTTTAGCAGGGCCAGAGGCTTTTGTGAACATACTGGCATATAGCTGGAGATGATTGGATGAAAAACAGAATTCTTGCTGTCGATGATGAAGAAGACATTGTCGAGCTGGTCAGATACAATCTTGAAAGGGAGGGATATGAAACTCTTTCCGCTTTCTCAGGAAAAGAAGCCCTTGAAATAATATCCAAAAAAAGGCCTGATCTAATTGTTCTTGACCTTATGCTTCCTGATCTTGACGGTCTTGAGATAACAAGAAGGCTGAAGAGGGATGAGGAACTGAAGGATATCCCCATAGTAATGCTCACGGCCAAGGGCGAAGAGGCTGATGTTGTCGTGGGGCTTGAACTCGGAGCTGACGACTACATAGTCAAGCCATTCAGTCCGAGGATTCTTGTTGCAAGGGTGAGATCCGTTCTCAGAAGGCGTGAATCAGGCACCCTTGCTGATATCAGGTCTGAAAGCATCAGAATCCACGATATAGAAATCCATATGGGCAGACATCAGGTCTATCTGGCCGGGGATCCTATAGACCTGACCTTTTCTGAATTTGAAATACTTGCCTTTCTTTCCAGACGGCCTGGCTGGGTGTTCACAAGATCACAGATCGTTGATGCCATCCGTGGCGACAATTATCCTGTTACTGAAAGAAGCGTGGATGTTCAGGTTGTGGGTTTGAGACGAAAGCTTGGGGTTCAGGGCGATTATATCGAGACTGTTCGCGGTGTCGGTTACAGGTTCAAGGAGTTATGATGCAAAAAAAGTCTTTTTTATGGCAGCTTTTTTTCAGAACCTTTCTGATTGCAGCGATTACACTTACAGCTGTGGGCATTTTCTCGTCCTTGTCAGTCAGATCAATGTCAAGGATCCAGGCAGGCGCAGGGATGATTGAGCAGGCAAAGATGCTTAAACCATATATATCGGGAGCAATTTCCTCTGGTTCTGATCTGTCCGCGATATGTGCCGGCGTTCAGGAATCAGGCACATATCTGACGGTTGTAACCACTGATGGAACAGTTTTATGCGATAATCTTGGCGAACAGCTTGTTATGGGGCGGGGCTTTTCGGAACAGCCCGAGATTAACTCCGCCCTGAGACTCAAAGAAGGCGTCTCAATCAGGCTAAGCCCTCTTCTTAAAAGAGACCTGATTTACGTGGCCCTGCCTCTAAACGATGCAGGCGTAATCAAGGCTCTCATAAGGCTGGCAAAACCGGCTGATACAATAAGGGACTGGTATTTCAGGTCTAACGCAGGCATTGGCATTTTCGTCTTCTTTGCCGTTCTTGTTTCAGGGCTTATTTCCTGGTTTACTCTTAAGCGTATGGTCACTCCGATTGAAGAACTCACAAAAGGAGCCATGGCCATCGCCAGCGGAGATCTCACAAACAGGCTATATATACCGTCTATTCAGGAAATGGAAACCCTGGCCGAATCCATGAATGAGATGGCCACCCAGCTCAATGAAAGAATCAGGATGGTTTCAAGCCAGAGAAACGAACTTGAGGCTGTTCTTGCGAGCATGGTTGAAGGAGTCATTGCCATAGATCTTGATGAGTGCGTGATCAGCATAAACCATTCGGCAGAGCAGATCATCGGAGTGCCCCATGACAATGTCAAAGGCAAAAAAATCCATGAGCTTACGAGAAATATTTCACTCCTGAAATATGTTGATGCGGCCATTGCCTCTGATGCGAGAAAAGAAGAGGACATCATCCTGACAAGGGAGGGCAGACGAATCCTGAATGCCAGAAGCTCCCCGCTGATGGGAATCAATAATGAAAGAATAGGCACTCTTTTTGTTTTTAATGATGTAACCAAGCTAAGACGTCTGGAAAATATGCGAAGAGATTTTGCGGCCAATGTTTCCCACGAAATCAAGACGCCGCTTACATCCATAAAGGGTTTTGTGGAAACCCTTCATAACTGTATGGAAGAAGATCCTGGCAGGGTCGGACATTTTCTTGAAATAATAGAAAAAAACATAAACCGGCTGATGCTGATAATTGATGATCTTTTGAAACTCTCGAAAATAGAGAATGAGAATGATCAGAATCTGATTAAATTCATGCCTGGGAAAATATCGGACATTCTATCCAGCGTCAATACATTCTGTTCCCAGAAAGCAGCAGCTAAAGACATTTCTGTGGAGATTGTCTGCCCAGAAGCACTCATTGCAGAAATGGATGCCAGTCTCATGGAACAGGCTGTTCAGAATATCGTCGATAATGCCATTGAATACAGCAACCAGGGCTCCTCCATCGTCATTAACGCTTCAGTAAAAGATGAGGTCGCAAAAATTTCTATAAAGGATAGTGGCATAGGCATACCTTATTCTCATCTTGACCGTATTTTCGAAAGATTCTACAGAGTTGACAAGGGGAGGAGTAGAAAAGCCGGGGGAACAGGCCTGGGGCTTGCCATAGTCAAGCATATAATGCAGGCACACGGAGGAGGCGTTGACGTGAAAAGCAAGCCTGGAATCGGCAGCACATTTACCCTTACTTTTCCGGCCTCAAGAAAAGTGACAAAGCACGACGCTTTTATTCCGCATCCGGGAAGTGTATCTAAAATATGAAGTTTAAATTTAAGTTCGTATGCGGCCTGACGGGTCGTAGCCGTAGGAAACCATAAAGAATATAAACGACTCCCATGTTCCGAATTGGGAGTATTCAAAGTTCTGTGTCACATTTTTGATTTCCAAAGCGTCAGAAAGATGAGAGTAAGCAGAAGTCAGCTCCGAGAATGGGCCAAAGTGTAGCTCGTCGGAGGAGCTGACGACGCAGCCAACACAGGTAGCGTTTGAATGCGAAATGGAATCAGACGTTTTTTTGCGATGAAGGTTAAGACCATGCCTTTGGCCACAGTCATGTTGATGTCAGCATCATATGCATGGGTTTCAGGATTTGCTCCGCCTGTGATTGACTCATACTGGTTCAGGCTGTTGGCGGTGTAGCTAAAATTATTTGCAGCCTCGCTTGCGGATTTTCTGTTTCCGATCGGGTCATAATTATAAGCCCTGCTTCGGTCAGAAAGAGGATTGTTCTTGTTTGCCAGATCCTCGCCATAGAAGGAATTTGAGGCCGTGACCTCGCTTCTGTCGTTGTATCCGCAGATGTTGAAATTTGAATATGTGAATGCAGGGCCAGTGTTCTTGACCGACTTTCATCCTCAAGGCTCCTTCTCCGACAGCTTCGGGGGAGAAGGTCGGGATGAGGGGGCGTTTGTTGCAAACCTACATTTCTTCATTGACAATTATTCAGTAAGATTCCCTCAGGATTCATTATTACTCACAATTTGAAGGAGGGCCATAAATATAATTGTTATTTTGTATATCGATTACTTTTTGACCCTCATCCAGTATGATATGAACACTCGATACATGTGCATCATCTTCAACAACGCCAGAATCTACACTAAACTGCATTACATTAGCGGGAATAAAGGCATCATTATCTGGCTCACCTAAAAACTTAACAACTTCTTCTCTTTTCATACCAACATTTACAAATCTCAAGTTATCTTGAACAAATTCCCATCTTTTCTTCATTTCGGACTTCTTGTTTTTGTACATTTCATAATACCCTGGAGGTGCATCCTTAGGGATGAAAACATCTGTATTATTTCTTTTTTTATCTATACTTTGGCAAGCGCAAAGAAAAAAAACCACGCCAGCAATTATTGAAACATTTTTAACATAGCCCATTGACATCTTACAGTTCTCCTTCAAACGTAGTCCATACAGAAGCAAAATAATAATCACTCTTGTCCATCCAATAAACTTTACGATTTGGCCCGACTAAACGACCCCAATAAATTTTAGGTCCATTATCTTGAGAAAAAGTCGTAGAAATTTCTTCTTTTGTACCAATAGCCTTAGCGCCAGTACGCAAAATTTTAGAGGCAAAATCCGAAGCTACGCCCCGAGAACTGCATCCAGAAAATCTTGCTGTCGCATCTCTTGTAAACCAGCACCTCACAGGCCCTTTACGTTGACGCGCCCTATCAAATGTTGGTTTTTCATCCAAAGCAAGTAATGCACTTATCTCAAACCTACTTTTAATCCCACCGATATGTCCACTAACGCCACCATGCCCAGCTAAAACAAAAGATTCAATAGGAGTTGATCCTTCTCTTGATATACTTTTTATCTTCATACCCACTTTGTCACCTTGAAGAATAATAGCATTTGGATAAATCAATTTATAGGATCCGCCATTACCAGCTAAAACATCATCAGCAATAACTTCAAGTTTTGTCGTATTGAAAGCTGGCACAGCCAAGTTACTAGCATCGTATCGATCGCATGCTTTAATATTTGGATAATTATTGTTCTTTGTGCCATCTTCAGGCCAAAGGCATTTCCAATTCTCCATCACTCCGCCATACTCAGCTTTACCTGCAAGAGATGGCAAATTATCTTTTTCCTCAGCTATCCAAATATGGCTTAATTCATCCGCTCTTTTCCATAGACCTAAATAATCAAAATCACTGACAGAATTATTATCAACCAATGAGTAGAGATTAATGCCCCCGATTTCCCCCATCGGATCTCGATTGATCCACCGTCCAAGATCAACATCATAATATCTGAACCCGTAATAATAGAACCCCGTCTCTGCATCCAGATACTTGGTGCTGAAGCGGTATGGATTTTCGGAAGCCATCGGGCCTTCGCTGAATATGGTCTTGCCGAATGGATCATATTCGTATCTTGCGGCAATTGTTCCATCTGTTGATTTGACCATCTGCCCAACATTGCCATTGGCGTCAAAGGAGTAGAGATATTCGTTTCCTGATTTTACAGACGCTATCAACCCGCCGACGCCTCCAGCTCCCTGCATGGATTGGGAGAGGTCGAGGCCCCAGACGTAATAGACAGGGACTTCCGGTGAAGAATCGGATGATTTTTCTGATTCTTTGACCATGTTCCAGCCGTCGTAGACGAAGGAGATATCCTTCTGTTTCTGCCACGAGCCAGAGAAATATGTGAAAAGAGTCTTTTGGGCGCGTCTGCCCATGTAATCGTAGATGTAGGTTGACTTGACGCTGCCTTGCTGGGGATTCTGGGGAGAAGCTTCTACAAGGCGGTTTTCCGCGTCATAGGAATAAATCATGCCTTGAGCTACCGTCATGTTGCCGTCGAGATCATAGGCTGGGGTTTCTGGATTTGCTCCGCCTGAGATGGACTCATACTGGTTCAGGCTGTTTGCTGTGTAGGCAAAATTGTTTGCAGCCTCTGTTGCCGTCTTCCTGTGTCCGATAGGATCATAATTATAAGCGCGGCTGCGGTCAGAAAGAGGATTGTTTTTGTTCGCCAGATCCTCGCCTGTGAAGGAATTTGTGGCCGTAACCTCGCTTCTGTCGTTGTATCCGTAGATATTGAAATTTGCATTTGTGAATGCTGGGCCAGTGTTCTTGATTGACTATCGTCCTCAAGGCTCCTTCTCCATCGCTTCGGGGGAGAAGGTTGGGATGAGGGGGCGGTTATTACAAATTTACATTCTTCATTGACAATAATTCGGTATGCTGTCTCCTGAATTCCCACGTCTGCATGGATGGCAGGTTTTTCTTTTAGATGACAACCATCTTATCTACGCCGCTTATCATGGATATCCCCGGAGATCATAGCGAGGCCGCTATTCTATTTTTTTCAAGTAATTAGGGTCATAAGTAACGAGTATAGGATAGCTTGTTGGTTGAGGGCCATAGTTTAATCTGTTTGAAATAAAATTAACGAGCACTTCCATTCCTTTATTCTCACCATTCATGATTTCTGCATACACCCATAAATAATTTGCTGATGGTGTTTTTTCGTTAATTAATTTAGTAATTCTAATAATTACCCCGACATCGACTATGTTGATTATATGGGGCCAAGCTTTTCTATTATTGGTATATGTTTCAAAACTAACATTCGCACCGACATGATCAGAAGGAGCTAACGCATAATTTGTATATTTTGCTAAATATACTTTGCTTACTAACAAATATTTTTCACCAGGTTTATATCCTTGTCCCGAAAGATATTCTGAATTTCGTGTTACATCTTTAACACTTGAACATGAAATGATTAAAATACACAATAAAACCCAAAGACATTTATGAGCTAAATTATTTATCTGCAAAATATTTACTCCATATTCTTTCTTAAATAATCTATGTACTTTAGTGCATCATGAGCATCTATGATCAACGACAATTATTTTTCCGTGTCAGCGACAGTTATAATTCCCGATCCAGTTTCCTAATTTAAGGCGCATTTTCCTCACTTTTTTCCTCGTTAATTTTCTGTTTTGACTTTTCCAGCCTGTAGCTTGGCAAGTTAAGTTCAAGAATGATGCTATGATGTACAAGTCTGTCAATGGCAGCGGCGGTAGTCATGGGATCCTTGAAAATCTGCTCCCATTTGGAAAAGGGAAGATTACTTGTGAGCATGACAGATCCACGTTCGTATCGATCTGCGAGCAGGGTAAAAAGCACCTCCATTTCTACGCGGCTTTGTTGAACATATCCG